>JAOZLO010000148.1 GCA_029934775.1 Desulfocapsaceae bacterium | reverse complement strand
GTGCAGACTTCAATATATCAGTCTGCACCATAGATGACATTGTCAGTTCCCGAGAGTATCAGCAACTGCCTCTCTTTCGAGATGTTCCTGCCATTTCTCTCCCCAAAGATCTGGAGTAGTTTCAACTATCGGAAGGATAGAGTCCCAGCTGATACCAATCTCTGTAAAAATATTCTTCAGTGCTTCTTCACTGGACGCAAGCCATATACAATAGCGAATCCCTTTGTCTTCATTGGTATATGTCCTCACCCATGTCCCTACTCCAGTATCCGCCAGTTTTCTCCAGCTGGCCTGCACTTCTTTACAATCGATATCAACATTATTATGTACCATCATAAATTTATTAAGTTTATCTTTATTCATAATCATTCTCCTCTCTGACAATTTTGAAAGAACTCTTCATCAATACTTTTCTTTTTTCTCTTCCCCAGTGCATGCGCATTCCAAACCGGATTACAAGTATTTTTGCAACAAACATGCCAAGCATATGCACAATATGTTTAGTGCTGAATATTCACATATTTATAAATTTACGGAAGAATTAATTAAAGTTTTGCGCAAAACATGAGCACTCCGGAAAAAATATTCTATATGCTTTTTATTTCTCACCAAAAAACAAATAGTTAAATATGTTATTTCAATATGTTATAGTCTATTTGAGTGAAGTGGCAACAGAAGAGTAATCCGTTACTTAAAGCAACACCCCACAAGGGGTACAAGTACTTTGATGGTAGAGCCATATCTGTAATTTAAAAAGAAATATTCTGGTTCGAAGTCGGAATTTATACCCTGGTTTCATAAGGGTGCTTATCTCTTGTTATTTTTGACATGGTTTCAGGAATAAGGTACTACTATACCGGAACAGGTGGCGCCACCAGTGGCGCCGAGACAAAATATAAAAAAATTCATCTTATGATAAATATTACAACTGAATTAGAAAACAATGAATTTGTGAAATTATTACTTGAATCAATTGGTGACGGCATTTTTGTTCTTGATAAAGACGGCACAATCATTGCCTGGAATTCTGCCATGGAAAAAATTGTTGGTTATACAGCATCTGAAATGAAAGGTCAGAGCTGTAATATATTGGACTTCAACCAGTGCTTTGACAGGAATTGCCCGACAGGAATAAAGGATTGCGGCATTTTGAAATACGGTAAAGTTGAACCGACAGAATGTTTGTTAACCCATAAAAACGGCCACACTTTATCAGTCAGCAAAAACGCAAGAGTGATTAAAAATCAACTCAATCAAACAATTGGCATTGTTGAGGCCGTAACTGACTTAACTGAGTTGAAAAACGTTCGTCTAAAAATGGAAAAAGCTACCCGCCGCCTCGGTGAATTAAATCACCTGGGAGGCATTATTGCAAAAAGCCAGGTCATGCAAAATGTATTTTCCTTTATTAAGGCCTCAGCCGCAAGTGATACAAGCATTCTCATTCTGGGAGAAAGTGGCACAGGGAAAGAACTTGTTGCTGAAGCAATTCATTCCATAGGTGAACGAAAGGACAAACCGATGATAACTTTAAACTGCAGCGCCCTTTCAGAAACACTGCTGGAAAGCGAACTCTTCGGCCATGTAAAAGGTGCCTTTACCGGTGCTATCCAGGATCGAACAGGATGGTTTGAAGAAGCGGATGGCGGCACTATTTTTTTAGACGAAATCAGTGAAATCACACCCTACATACAGGTAAAATTACTTCGAGTACTCCAGCAAAAAGAAATTGAACGGGTGGGAGAATCCAAAAAACGTAAAATTGATATTCGCATTATTGCAGCTACCAATAAAGATCTCAAATCCCTGGTTGACACAGGAACCTTCAGAGAAGATCTTTACTACAGGCTCAAAGTTTTCCCCATCTACCTGCCACCATTAAGGGACAGAAAGGAGGACATCCCACTCCTTGCAGACCATTTCATAAAAATCAACAATAAAAAAGCCACAATCAAAGTGAAAGGAATATCAAAACCCGCTTTAAAAAATTTCATGGATTATCCCTGGCCCGGCAACATTAGAGAACTGGCCAATGCAATTGAGCATGCATTTGTTCTCTGTTCCGACAGACAGATAAAACCAGTCGATTTGCCACTTGAGATCAGGGAGCAAAATACGATTTTCAGACCTTTAGGAAAACAAATTGTGCAGGATAACAGATCATCCACTCGATCTGGTTCTCAATTCAATAAAAAAGAATTAATCAAACTGCTCTTTGACAGTAACTGGAATAAAGCAGAGGTGGCCAGGCGTACCGGTTTAAGCAGGGCATCAATCTGGAAATATATGAAAAAATGGAATATTCCCCTTCAACAGGATGAAGAGCAGACTCCTAGGAGGCTGTCCGAGAATAGACCTTTTGTTTAAAATCGAGGCATTTTCAAAAAATACGCGCAGTTATATAGTTAATATTACGAGCATTATTTTTTTTAAATAACGAAGAGTTTGGGCAATAGGGCATTCTCGGGCAGCCTCCTAAAGAGACTGCAAAAGATTAGGACTACCAGTCAGTGTGGCCTCAAGTGTTCTTTCAAGGAACAGAGAAGTTCCATCGGCACTGTCGATAATAAGATCCTTGATTTCCATTTCTACAGTTTTGCTGTTTGTCCCGGCAGTTAGGGCCATTCTCCTGACATTCACCTTTAAAAAATTGACGGCCCATTCTTCCGCAGAGTCTATTTGTGTAAATTGTTTCGCCCCCGGCGCACCCTGTACAGTAAAACAACCAATCTGATCCGGTCTGATGGAGAGTTTCTTTTTGATCAGGATATGACTGGTAATTGCCCCGAGAGCATTAGCGACATCTGCGTCCTCGGGAATCACCACCTTACTCCCTAGTTTTTTTCCAGCATTAGGGAGAAAATAGTGGACTGGTGCACCTATGCCGACAATAGGATGTTGAAGCTGAACATTAATGGAATAGCTGCTGTTTTTACCGGTAAGAATACAATTCATCAGATGTCTGGACAGCTCCGTCTGATTTTTTTCATCAACATTAATATCCTTTGCCAGCTGTTTTTTGAATATTTCGCAGGCAAGATCTTTTTCAAACTTTTCTATAAGCTGCTCCACCAACTGCTTCGGCTGCATTTTGGTAAGTACGGAAAAAATTGCTACCATTCTATGAGCAGCATCCGGCTCCCACTTGGTAAAACTGCCATTCACATGCAGGATATCGGTTGGTGTAAGACCGCATCTTTGAACAAGACCGCTTTCCTCCAATCGTTCAGTGGGAAGAAAACGGGCCGAAATGCTCTTTAAAGGAGCAACCAGTTCATCCAGACAATGGGGACGGTGCAGAAGAAGATTATACAGTTTCATCTCCTCTCCGCTTGGCTTAAAGCCAAATTCCCCCTCCATGGCAACCAGCACGATCTGAGAAAACGGGGAACGCTGATTCATCTCCAATTGAGACTCCATGGACCTTAAAGCCTTATCCACCCCGCCCGACGACTGACTATCCGCCCAGACGATGGGCGCCACCCGCTTTGGCCCCAGAATCAGCTCTCCCTTTGCCCAATGAATCAGACTGTCACCACCAAGCCCCACTGTACGCATGTTGAGCGCTTTGACATGTGTGGCAAAACCACCCACCCTGGCGCCACTCTCGCATACTTCAACAAGGCCATCTACAATGTCGGCGGTATCAGTTGTAGTACCGCCGACATCGACCACCATCGCATCATCCAGACCGGTGAGCAGTTTTGCTCCGGCAACACTTGCAGCAGGCCCGGACAGTATGGTTTCCACCGGTCGCTCTTTTGCCATGCCAGAGGACATAAGCGTCCCATCACCCTTAACCACCATAACCGGTGCCTCTATATTTCTCCTTTCAAGAACAAGATCGAGTTCTTTGAAAAATTTGATCATCCGGGGGATAATGCGGGCATTTAAAATGGCAGTCTGGGCGCGAACTGCGAAATTAAGCAGATCAGAGAGCTCATGACCACAACATACCACCATACCGGTCTCTGCTATTAGAATTTTTTTAACTTCAAGTTCGTGAGTCGGATTAACCGTACCTCCAAAACCTGAAACTGCAAAAGCAGTGATGCCATCCCGCTCGATCATTCTTCTCGCCACTGCCCGAATTTCTTCGGGGTTAACCGATTCTTTTTCCTGACCGCTGATACTCATCCGTCCTGCAACCTGAACTCTCGGCCTATGGGCAATGAGTTTCTCCGAGATCCCACCCGGCCCCGGCATAAGCAGCAGAGCCGCTTTCTGACCTTCTCCTTCAACGATGGCGTTGGTTGCAAGAGTGGTTGAGACTGAAACCAACTGGACCTGCTGAAGGAAACTCTCATCCAATCCAGCCAGAGCTTTGTCGATACCAATGGAAAAATCCCATTTTGTGGTCAGCGCCTTATTCTTACTCTGTACGTTTTTTTGTTTAAAATCGTAAATCGCTGCATCTGTATAAGTCCCCCCGGCATCAACCCCCAAACCATAAATGACGCCCTGGTTTTCCTCTTTTTCTTCTCCAAACACCAGATACCTCGGTTCAGCACCACCACTCTCCGCCTTCTCAGTAGAGGCTGCCACTCCGAGACCATTTTCTATAGCCGAATAGATGGTGACAAAGCGGGGAGGAACAACCAGAATCTGCTCATCTGTTTCTGTTGCAGTAAGCAGCCGAGTCACTAAAGAGAGATCGCCCTCAATTGCCTGGTACTGCCAGTCGTATTTTGAAGCCATTTGCCGGGCATGTTTCGCGTACTGATCAGTTTTACCAATTCCGGTATCGATAAAGGCTGCACGCTGGTAGTTTTGCTGCCAGGTTGAAAAAAAATTGATTATCTCTTTACCGTTCTTTTCGCCGTACTTTTCGGTAATCTCCTTACACCCCATGGCCTCATTACCGACCCAGACCCGTTCGCCTTCATTTTCTTTAGGTTTTTCCTGTTCCTGATACCAACCGGTTGAAATATAAAATGTGCCGGGATATTTGGCAAATTCCTGCCTGTAGGCCTTGTCGCTACCCAGGAAAAGGGCGATACAGTCATGAACTCTGGGAAAAACAAGTGGAATACTCCTCGGAGCATGAATACCCACGGTGCCTTTGCCGCACAAACCATAGCCGACAATGATCCTGACACAGGATTCATCGGTTGCCGCCTCGTCAATAGCCTCCTGCAATTTTTGCCTCAACAGCGCAGGATTGTTGTGCAGGCCGCCGGGAAGCATTTTTTTTTTCAGCACCAGGCCCAGGTTCGTTGCAACATGGTTAATATCCGGCCCCAGCACTCCACAACCTATGAAATATACAGTTTTAGTTTTCTTCATTTGTTTTGCTGCCTTTACTTAAGGCTGTCCGAGAATACTTTTTATGGTCCGGTTCACTTGAATGCCTCAATCAATTCTTCTGGAAGAGGCGCTGGTTTCTCCGTTTTCAGGTTTACTACCACGGACACAATATGACCAAAAGCTGCAAGGCAATTATTTGTTTTATTTATCGCTTTAAAAGAAGTAGTAAAGCTTGTCTTTCCCGTTGAGGCAACATCGACTTCCACAAATATCTCATCCTCAAATTTGATGGATGATTTAAACTGACTTTTAGCTTCTACGTAGTAGAAATTGAGGTTGTTTGACAGAAACCAGTCATAAGAACAACCGATAATATTTAAGTATTTCAAAAAAGCTGTATCAAAAAGAGTAAAATAGTTTCCGAAAAACATATGGCCATTGGTATCCATATCTGTATATCGTACCTCTACCGGAATACTCATTTTACTCTTTTCACTGGAAGATCCATCTAAAAGGGGTGCGTCTTTATCAGTTATAGAATTATTTCCCGTCATATTCTTAATATCTCTGGATGGTTCATTGTTTATCTGGAAGTTATGTGCTACCCCGAAGGGAGGAATTCGGAGGAATATCAGATAAATATATTTATCCGGTTTTCTCAATCAGCGAACATATCCTTTCAAATTATAACCGCAACTTTTTCTGATTATCAGCTCTGCTTCCAAGACTATGTTATTGCTGATGCCTGGCTTAGGTTCGTTTTTAATTTTATCAAGAAGCATTTCCGCACCGGTTTGCCCCATAAGATACTGACTCTGACTGACAGTAGTCAATTCTATCCCCGCCAGAGAAGAAAAGCTGATATCGTCAAACCCGATGATAGCCAGATCCTCGGGAATACGTAAACTATTTTCATATGCAACTTCTCTGACCCCAAGGGCCATATTGTCTCCATGGGTTAAGAACGCAGTTGGTCTATCCTGTTGAGCTAAAATATTTTTTGCAGCCTCATAAGCACGGCTTTTTGAATAATCGCACTCAACAAACAGATCTGGCCTAATGGTAATATCAAACTCTGCAAAGGCGTCTTTTGCACCTTCTGCCCGCATAATAGCAGAGGAAGACTGCATATCCCCTGCTATAACAGCTATTTTGGTATGACCCAACCTGCATAAATGACTGGCAGCCTTATAGGCACCACCATAATTGTCAGCGGATACAGAATCAATACCACTGGACTTTCTGGGATTGAGGATCAAACGACTGACAAGAACATAAGGAACCTGGATTTCATTGAGTAGATCTATGTTGGGATCATCCTGGATTACTGTAGATAAAATAATGCCGTCGGCTCCTCTTGCTTCGAGCATTTCAATGAGCCTTCTTTCATTTTCAATACTGTGATTAGTATTGAAAAGCATCATGCTGTAACCCTGCTCATCGACTTTACTCTGTACACCAAGAGCCAGTTCATGATAATATGGATCTGAAAAATTTGTTACGATTAACCCGATTGCAAAACTCTGATTTGCAACAAGTCCTTTAGCAAAGTAATTTGGATGATAGTCACGTTCTTTGGCAAATTGAACTATCTTTTCCCTGGTCTCTTTGCCAACTCCCGGCTTGTTGTTAAGAGCGTTGGAAATGGTGGTTGTGGAAACGT
>JAOZLO010000147.1 GCA_029934775.1 Desulfocapsaceae bacterium | reverse complement strand
CAGGGGGAAAGATATCACTCGAATTCAGTCAGTCGGATCTGGACGGCCGGATACATATCAAGGATAGTGGCAAAGGAATGACCGAAGAAGTTCAAAATAAAATGTTTGACCCTTTTTTTACCGACAAAAACGATGGAACCGGCTTAGGCCTGACAATATGCCATCGCATAATAGAACAGCATCAGGGATATTTTGAGGTGACATCGAGGACTGGCGTTGGGACATCAGTTATTATCGTGCTCCCCCGGGAGGAAGAAGATTATGGGACAGAAACAGGCAGGAAAACATCAGATATTACTGGTTGACGATGATATTAGTCATCGTACTATGCTCAAACTGAATTTAGAATTCTTGGGCTATGATGTTGTTGAGGCAAGTGATGGTGATGTAGTTCTGGGAATTTTACGAGAAGAATCCATTGACCTTATCCTGCTCGATTTAAAAATGCAGCGAATGGGAGGAATAGAAACCCTCAAAGAGCTGGCCACAGCACGTATTTGTATTCCTACCATTGTTATAACAGCATTTTCCTCGATAGAAAGTGTTGTCACAGCGATGAGAAACGGTGCTTACGATTATGTTGCCAAACCGATTGATATCAATAATCTGGCCCATATATTGTCACGGGCATTCGATCATACTTTCCTTCGTGTAGAAAACGTTCAACTGAAAAAAAGACTGGCTGAGCAATACAGCTTTGGCAATATCATCGGTTCCAGCAAGGTGATGCAGGAATTATTCAGTACATTATCATTGGTTGCGGACAGTGATGCGACGGTGCTTATCCTTGGTGAGTCAGGGACGGGAAAAGAACTTGTCGCAAACGGCCTGCACGAGCAGAGCTCTAGAAGAGGAGGTCCTTTTATCAAAGTGAACTGCTCAGCGCTTCATGAGGATCTCTTGGAAAGTGAACTTTTCGGACATGAAGTCGGGGCATTCACTGGTGCAGCCTCAAGGAGAAAGGGACGATTTGAACTGGCCCACAGAGGAACACTCTTCCTTGATGAAATTGGAGATATGAGTCTGACGACTCAGGCAAAAATTTTACGGGTTTTGCAGGAAGGTGAATTCGAGAGACTGGGGAGCAGTGACACTGTCAAAGTCGATGTCCGGCTCCTGGCGGCAACGCATAAAGATCTCGATGCAATGATTAAAGCGGAAACTTTCCGGCAGGATCTCTATTTCCGGCTGGCAGTGGTTCCCATCGAGTTACCTCCTTTGCGAAAAAGGCAAGGAGATATTACTGAACTGTCGCAACATTTTCTTCAGATATACAGTAAAAAAAACAAGAAAATCATTAAAAAATTTCATCCTGAAACACTGGCCATATTTATGCGTTACAACTGGCCCGGAAATATAAGGGAACTGGAAAACAGTATTGAACGGGCTGTCATTCTCTGTCTTGGAGAACAAATTACCCCGCAGGAGCTGCCGCCACATTTTCTGCCGGAGCCTGAAGAACGCATCAGAAAAAAGGCTTCGTCTTATGGCTGGACACTGCGTGATATGGAACGGGAAATGATTCGTGCCATCCTGCAGGACACCAGCAATAACAAGAGCCTGGCTGCGAAGCATTTAGGAATTGCCCGCCAGACCCTTTTTAACAAAATCAAGGAGTATGGGTTGTAAATCTCTTCACGGTTCAATCCTGATGGTTATCGCTTTTACTGCCATGTCCGTTATTCGAATGCATATGAGATGATTCTCAATGCGAGGACAATGACTGGATATAATTCACCAGATGCCAGATCTCGGTACTATCAAGCTCCTCCCCCCATGCCGGCATATCACCCCGTCCGTTGCTGATCTTCCAGGCAAAATCACCATCAGCATGCCCGCCGGACATAGCTCTTAGATTTGTTGGCTCTTGGGATAGAGAAGAAGCATCCTGTCCATTCCCATCTGCGTTTTTTCCGTGACACCCGGCGCATAACTGCACATAGAGGTTTTCTCCGGAAGAAATTGACATACTGTCTGCCGCAACAGGATTAACCTGCTTAAGGGCCTCCGGCGGTGAAGACCAATGGGACATAGTCGTTTTTTTATGATGCCCTCCTTCATGAGCCCCACCTGCATAAGCCAATCCCCCTGCTCCAAACAATACCATTGTCAAAAAAGCTGTTGTCACGAGTCGTATTCTACTGTGTTTCATTGTCATCCTCCCTGGGAAATACAGTTGGGTTACATAATGGTTTTATAATAACTTGATCTATTACAAATTATATTCTTTAATCTTATTCAGCAAGGTTTGGCGGGCAATGCCCAGAAGCTTTGCAGCATGGGATTTGTTGCCATCGGTCCGGTTCAGAGTGGCACGAATGGTCTCACACTCCATATCCTTCAGGGTCAGGCCTCCGGGAGAGATCATCGGTGCTGCGACTGTCTGATAATCTTCAGGCAGCATCTGCGGCGGTAGTTCCTTGGGGGTGATCTGTTCTCCAAGACAGAGAATGACAGCCCGTTCAATACTGTTTTCCAGCTCACGAATATTACCAGGCCAGGAATACCGAGCCAGCAGCATCAGGGCCTGGGGATGAAATCCCCTGATGTCTTTCTTGTTTTTTTTGCTGTAGCGACGCAGGAAAAAATCCGTAAGCACTGGAACATCCTCAGTTCGTTCTCTGAGAGGCGGCAGTTCGATGGGAACCACAGAAAGCCGGAAAAAAAGATCCTGTCGAAAATTCCCCTCTTCCACCATAGCATTTAGGTTCTTATGGGTGGCAGCCACCAAACGCACATCCACACTGATAGTCGTGCCACTGCCCAGACGCTCAAG
Organism: Desulfocapsaceae bacterium; assembly: GCA_029934775.1. Taxonomy (GTDB): domain Bacteria; phylum Desulfobacterota; class Desulfobulbia; order Desulfobulbales; family Desulfocapsaceae; genus Desulfomarina. Next base: position 4,159 of record JAOZLO010000147.1, on the reverse strand, counting down.
TTCACCTTCCTGCAAAACCCGCAAAATCTTAGCCTGGGTCTGCAGCGACATATCTCCAATTTCATCCAGAAAAAGAGTGCCTCCACTGGCAAGTTCAAAGCGACCGGAACGCCTGTTGTCAGCACCGGTAAAAGCTCCTTTTTCATGACCAAAAAGTTCTGATTCCAATAAATTTTCATGCAGAGCAGCACAGTTGACTTTGATAAACGGTCCTTTTTTTCGACTGCTGTTATGATGAAGAGCATTGGCAATCAACTCTTTCCCCGTACCAGATTCTCCATTGATCAACACGGTTGCATCAGAGGGCGCCACCAGAGCCAGCGTCTCAAAAACTTTTTTCATGGCAGCACTGCGGCCGATGATATTACCAAAGTCAAAGTGCTCACCCAGCCGTTTCCTCAGCTCTTGATTTTCCTCACGCAGCGCCTCAAAATTAAAAGCCTGAGACACCTTAAGCTTAAGAGCCTCGATGTCCACTGGCTTGGTGATATAATCCATGGCACCATATTTCATCGCTTCAACTGCAGACTCCACAGAGGAAAAGGCTGTTATCACAATGATAGGCTCGACCCTGCCTTTTTCCCGTAAAAGCCTGATAGCTTCTATACCGCCCATGCGCACCATTTTTAAATCCATCAGGATTAAATCCACTGATTGCTCGGTGAGAATCGGCAATACCTGATCCCCATCTTCTGCCTCCACAATTCCATATCCGGCCTCAATGAGGTTGACCTTGAGCATGGTACGATGAGCCGTGTCATCATCGACAACAATTATTTTTTTCATCTGGTGTTTCATTTTTCATTTTGATCTATAGGTAAAATTATAGTGATAGAGGTCCCTCTTCCGAGTTCAGTATCCACCTTGAAAGCCCCATAATGCTGTTCTACGATCTGATGGCTGACCGTAAGCCCCAGGCCGGTGCCGGTTTTCCTGGTAGTAAAAAAAGGATCAAACATCTGCTCTTGTTCATTCCTGCTCATACCGCTGCCATTATCAGCAACCGTGATATATATCTTGCGTTCATCATTCTCACAGGAGAGGGTTACGATCTCACCTGACGAACTGGCATTAATCGCATTTTTCAATAAATTGAGTAAGACTTGCAGGAGCAGATCTCCGTCAGCTTCAATGTCTGCGGTACAACTGTAATCCTTTCGCAGGGTGATATTATTTTTAGTTAAATCATATTCCAGCAATTTACACATTTTCTCGAGGAGTTTTGCCGGGTTGAGGCGAACTAATTCAGGAGCACGGGGACGAGAGAACTGCAATAGGGAGGAGATACTCTCGTTAAGCCGGTCCACCTCTCCAATCATAAGAGAACTGTATTCCCTTGACGCTTCATCATCTGCCTTGGCACCAAAATACTGAGCAAAACCACGCAAGGTGCCAAGAGGATTTCTAATTTCATGGGCGATTCCTGCCGCCATCCGACCAAGGGCTGCGAGACGGTGTGAACGATTAAGCTGTTCTTCCATTGCCCTGATCTTGCGTAGGTCACGGAGTAAAAACACCGTCCCCATGTTATTATTTTCTTCATCGTACAGTGAGGAGCCACTGATTTCCACTGGTACTTCCCTGCCATCTTTGTTTGTGAAGGTATGGATGAAAGTAGGTGTACCATTCTGCTTCTCCAAAGTTTCAACAGCCCAGTCAGGAAAAAGCTCCTCCATACGCATCCCCTTAATTGTCGCCGTGTCCATTGCTGTAAACTCGAGAGCCTTAGGATTGCACTCGGTAACTCTTTTCCTGAAATCAAAGGTAACCAACCCGTCAGGCATCGACTCTATAATATTTCTCGTATAGAGCTTCATATTGGCAAGTGTTGTCCGGGTAACTCGCATGCCCTGATAAAGAAACAGAAAATAGAACCCGGCAATACCCAGAAGAAAAAGCAGTCCGCCCATAAAAAGAGAATGTCTGAAATCCTGCTCCCTGGCTTTTAAAAATTCCTCAGTACACAATCCAAGATGAATCACCGCCCGACCTTCTTCCAGCATTTTTGTCACCGGGGAACTGCTGCCCCAGTTGCGCCCACCCATCATTCTCATCATTGGAGATTGCTCAGCAGGCAGGCTCTGGAAAATCGCCGCCACCTCAAAAACCGGTTTTTTACCCTTCTCATTCACCATAGCTGTTACAGGTTCCCTGGTTTCAAGGATCTTCCGCGTCAATGCAATGTCAGAGAGAAGGTCATGGTTTCCTTTGCTGGCCACAACTGTCCCATCTTCAGTGATGATAGAGATATAGGCTATGCGTTCACCTTTGGCCGTCTCTTCAACCAAGGTTTCAATAGGGAGACTTCCACCCATCATGTGGTGCATCATGGTTGTGCGGGCACCAGCCTCAAAGCTGCGAATCAGAGTCAACCCCTCATCCAGCAAAAAATCCTCCATGATCTTTTGCTCCCTTTCCAGGTTGCGCGTTGTATTGATTACCAGTAGTGTGGCCAGCAGGAGTGTGGCTAACAGGATGCTATAGAGAGGTATAGAGGATCGAAATGAGGCTTTGGGGAAGAAATTAACCATGTAATCTTATGCTTAGAAGCCTGGGGATCTGGTGTGTTGCTGGATGGTAGCCAGTATAGCAATAGGCTGGAAAAAAAGAAACCAGCTTTTTAACCCTCTAATTTCCATGTAGCTGCAGATCTGCATGGGTTTTATGTCGAGATAGCACCTCCTGGATAAATGTATGATCGGTTGTTAACAGCTCCAGTATTCTTCCGCAGAGACTGTATAATCTGAGTATCACCGACGTGAACAATAACTGCTTTTTCTCCCAGAATTACAATCCGAACATGCATAGATACTCTCGCTGGAGATCACCCCCACAACTCCTGTTGCTCGTTTATTTTTTAAAACGTATGGTATACCCGTCTGCCATTTCAACAACCTCAAATTGTTTCTCAATCTCTCTTTCCCTTTGCACATTTTTACGATGATTAACTGCAAGTTTTTTCAGTTTTGCTTTTGCCTCGTCGATCTCTTTATCTGACATCGGGAAGTTTATCAGCAAACCACTTTCCGGAAGTTCATAACTCTGCACCCAAATTTTTTTATTTAGCTTTCTTTTTTTGCTGTTCTTTATAGCATCTTCTGCCTTCTCAGCCGCCAGAATTTCTTTCTGGCTCATCGGGAAAGAAATTGTATGTCCACTTTCTCCCATCTCATAGAAAATAAAACGTTGTGCTGCTATCGCAATACCGGGCATCAGCCATATGAGTAACAAGATAAATACATAACTAAGATCTTTTATATTTCTCATAACCAGACCTCTTGCGTCTTAATGATTTGGTGAAAACTGCTTCTATACACAAGGATAAATGCATATTTTGTGCCAATGCTTTAGTTAATCACTTAACTATCTGGAAATATAACTATATTGAATTGCATGTTGCTCTTTCAAAAATGGCTAAAACATTCATGCTGTCCCAAAAAAAGACATTTGTACAGTTTTGTCTCTTGGCGACTGAACAGAATCTGTACAGATTGTTTCTATTGAAGAAACAAGAAACATACTTTAGCAACAATCAAATGCTCAGATTGCTTCACGACAAAAGAAAGTCTCTGTTGAGAACTGCCTGTCTGTAAAGAAAATGGGCAGTAAGATCATCCATCAGCCTGGCAATTGACTCAAATCTGGACACCCCCATAGCCTCGCCAGGAATCGTCATTGTATGATCATATTCCTGAAATTATTAATTAAAACAGTAGGCTGAAGTGTTAATCATCAATTATCACCTTAGGTGGCCTGTTATTTGCTACTAAATAATCAGGTTTTGCAGTGTATTGCCAATGAAGAGACTTGACAGTCAATGGCTGAACAAAAAAACAGAATACAGCTCAGTGACCCCCCTAAGGGTTGAAAACAATCAAGGAGGAGGATTTATTTACCTCAAAGCTGCGTTTGTCAATGTTTGATAATCCGATACCTGATAAAGACTTGAACGAATATACCTTGAACCTGGCTTATAATTTCCAGGGGGTATTTGAGAACCTCAGTGTTTCTGTAGATTTTTCTGTTTTGGATTTCGAGAATGATCAAAGAGACGCTACCGATTTACGAAGTCGATTGATCTACTCATTTTAACGCAACTGGATAAGAGCCCGGAGGATTCATCGATGACTCACAGGCTGATAATTTTGCTCATTTTCCT
>JAOZLO010000146.1 GCA_029934775.1 Desulfocapsaceae bacterium | reverse complement strand
TCTACGGCGAGGTGTTAACACAGCTATTGAAACAAGCCTGTTTGCTCCCTGGCAGTCTGTGCAAAAAGTCCTACCTTATGTGAATACTGCCTACGTGGACCTGAAACATCCTGATGGTGTTATGCATAAAAAGTTTGTTGGTGTCGATAACAGTCTTATCCTTACCAATCTTAAAAAACTTGATCAATCTGATTTGCTTTTTGATATCCATATCCGCATACCTCTTATCCCGGGGATAAATGATGCAGATGACACTCTCCTGGCAACACTGTCCATCGCTGAATCGATCAAGAAATTAAAAGAAATTGAAATACTGCCTTATCACCGGCTTGGAGTGGGAACCTACGCCCGGCTCGGAAGATCTTATGAACTGCAGGATGTGGCTACTCCTTCAAGGGAATATATAATCGAGCGGACCGAATTTGTAAGAAAACAGAAATTAGACATTCCTGTCAAAGTTGGGGGCGGCTACCTTTAACAGGTGTTGTTTTTTTTATATATATTTGTAATACTGGTCTTTGTTTTTCCAACCGGAGTATCCTGGCACCCCACAAGGGGGTATAAAGGATTTTTTTGATTAACAGTTAAATACAAAAGGAGAATTCTGTGAAAAAAACTTTATTATTGTCTTCTGTGGGTAGTGCACTTACTGGTTTGCTTTTGCTCGGTCAGGTTGCGACAGCCGGCGATCTGAAGGTTGGTATAATGGTCCCTACAACAGGATCAGAAGCAACCTATGGCAAAGACATGGAAAACGCAATTAATCTTGCTGCGGCTGAAATCAATAAGGCTGGCGGTGTACTTGGAATGAATATCGTCACCATGACCGGCGATGCTGCCTGTGATCCTCAACAGGCAACTGCGGCCGCCAGCAAACTTGTTTCTGCTGAGGTAACTGCAGTTGTTGGCGGATACTGTTCCGGTGCCACAATGCCTACCATGAAAATTTACGGTGATGCAAATATACCGATGGTAATCCCTGCTGCAAATTCCACCAAATTAATTGATATTAATCAAGGGAATGCTTTCCAGATCAATTCAACTGGTTTTGACCAGGTGAAAACTGCGGTTGGCCTTTTCAAAGCAAAAGGGATTAACAAACTCGCAATTATTCATCAGGGTGATGGTTATTCCGAAGATCTGGCAAAGCTGACACGTGAGAGCTGGACTGGTATGGGTAAAGAGGTTGTGGCCTATGAGGTTGTAAATAAAGGTGAACAGGATCAATCAGCACTCGTTACCCGTATTAAATCCAAGGCCCCCGATGCTGTTTTCTGGACAGCTTATTATGCTGATGGTTCTATGGTAATCAAGCAGCTTCGCCAAGGTGGTTATCGTAATCTTATTGCAGTTGGTGATGGCTCAAACTCACCAAAACTTCTTGAAATTGCTGGAAAAGCAGCTGAAGGCGTTTATTGTTTCTCCAACCCTACTGTTGAATATCTTCCTGCGGCAAAAGACTTCCATAAAAACTACAAAGCTACCTACAAGCAGGATCCTGATGCGTATGCTGCGCTCTCCTATGACGGCATGAAACTTATGGTCGATGCAATCACACGCGCCGGATCAACAGACAAAAAAGCAATTATAAAGGCGCTGGCTGAGACCAAAGATTTTACCGGTATCGCTGGTCCCATCACTTTTACGGATAAAAACACTCTGGCCAGAAGCAACTTTGTTATTCTTGTAGCAGAAGGCGGAAAGTGGGTCCTCAATAAGTAAAAATCCTGCTAGTTGAAATATCTGTGCTATCCTTCTTGTTGATTCATCTAGGAGGCTGTTCGAGAATGCATTTCTCCCCAACTCTTCGCTATTTCCAAAGAAATAATGCTCGTAATATCGAATATATGACTGTGCTTATTTCTTTGGAAAAGCTTGATTTAAGAATAAATGCCTATTCTCGGACAAACTCCTAGGGCGGCACAACCATGATATTCATCCTTTTTTAAATGGATCTGTTATGTCAATCCAGGACATTCTCTTGCAGCAGCTTGCCAATGGTCTGATATTAGGGTCATTCTATGCACTCGTTGCCCTTGGTTACACCATGGTGTATGGCATCATAAAGCTTCTGAATTTTGCCCATGGCGACCTCTATATGCTGGGCTCATTTGTAGGTTTTGTTATTCTGTCTATCCTCAGTCCCTATATAGGCAACAGCTGGGCCGGGATTCTCTGCAGTATGGTGTTGAGCATGATTGCAGTTGGTCTCTTCGGCGTTTTGATTCAGCGGATAGCCTACGTACCTATGCTCTCGGCTCCCAGGCTTTCGATCCTGATCACCGCACTGGCCGTTTCCATGGTGCTTTACAATGGAGTTATGGCATTCACCGATGGCCAATATCTGGCGTTCAAAACAGATCTTGGCTTCGAAGGTTTAGAATTCGGCAATGTATTTATAACCTATACGCAGATGATACTCGTGGGCGCCTCTATCATACTTATGATAGTCCTTTATCTCTTTGTCCACAAAACCTTGTATGGTAAGGCCATGCGGGCTATCGCCATTGACCAGGATGCATGCAGATTGATGGGGATAAATGTAAATAAAATCATTGCACTCACCTTTTTTATTGGTACATCACTTGCTGCCGCAGCTGGTATTATGGCTGGGACCTATTATGGCAGTATACATTTTTTCATGGGCTTTGTTATTGGTCTTAAGGCCTTTACCGCTGCCGTCATTGGGGGGATTGGCTCTATCCCGGGAGCTATGCTGGGCGGACTGCTTTTAGGGCTGCTTGAGTCTTTTGGTACTCAAATTCCATTTATCGGCACAGAGTGGAAGGATGTTTTTTCCTTTGGAATACTCATTCTCCTATTGGTATTCAAACCTACCGGCATTCTGGGCAAAACGGAAATAGAGAGGATGTAAATATGGCGAATTTTTCTACCATCCTGAGCGAATGGATCAGCTCTCAGAAGAATCGAATGAGCATTCTTTTGACTCTTGCCGGCATTGCCATGTTTCTTCCTCTGGTTTCAAGTAACTATGGCCTGGAGGTTATGACGAATGTCTGGTTCTATGTCATGCTCTGCCTTGGCCTGAATATTGTTGTTGGCTATGCTGGATTACTTGATCTTGGTTATGCAGCGTTTTTTGCGGTTGGCGCATACACAACAGGTATTCTTACCTCCCAGTTCGGGGTTAATTTCTGGCTGACTATTCCCATTGCTGTAGGTTGTTCTGCATGTGCCGGCTTTATTATTGGCGGCCCGACCCTGCGTCTGCGCAGTGATTATCTTGCTATTGTTACACTGGGATTCGGAGAAATCGTTAGACTCATTGCCAGAAACCTGGAAATAACAGGTGGCGCCAGTGGCCTTATTGGAATTGAACGACCCAGTATTTTTGGTTTTCAACTGAACCAGATTGTCCATTTTTATTATGTATTCCTTATTCTTGCTATCCTGGCCTGTTTTGTCAGCTACAGGCTGCAGCATTCTCGTCTGGGCAGGGCATGGCAATATGTCCGGGAAGATGAAGATGCGGCAGAAGCCATGGGCATTAACCGGGTTGCTGTTAAATTATACGCCTATGTCATTGGTGCAATTTTTGGTGGAGTTGCAGGCTGTTTTTTTGCGGTAAAAATGACCGCTATTTCTCCGGAAACATTTATGTTTCAACAGTCAGTTCTTATTCTTCTCGGCGTAGTACTAGGTGGTATGGGCAAAATCCCCGGTGTAGTCATCGGCGCATTTGCTCTGGTACTTTTCCCCGAAGTATTTCGTGATTTAGGTTCCATGCGCATGCTGGTTTTTGCAATTGTCATGCTGATTATCATGCTCTACAGGCCTGAAGGTATCTGGCCCGCTAAAAAATCTTAACTACTGACTTATCTATAAATGGCCCTACTGGAAGTTAATAACCTTGCACTGAGTTTTGCAGGCCTCCACGTTATCAAGGAACTGGAATTCAGTGTTGAAGAAGGTAGTATTGCCAGTCTCATCGGCCCAAATGGTGCGGGTAAGACCTCGGTCTTTAATTGTCTTACGGGATTCTACAGACCCACAGCAGGCACCATTATTTTTAATGGAAAATCCATAATACATAAAAAACCATATAAGATCACACGTCAGGGAATGGCGAGGACATTTCAGAACCTCAGGCTCTTTAAAAGCATGACAGTACTTGAAAACGTGATGTCTGGAATGCACTGTCGAAGCTCAGCCGGCCCAATTGGTGCAATCCTGAGAACGGGTGCCCAGCAGAAGGAAGAGGCAGAGATAAATGAATTTTGTGAGAGGTGTCTTGATTTTGTCGGTCTGCTTGCGGTAAAGGACAGGATCGCCTCTAATCTCGCCTATGGAGACCAGAGAAGAGTTGAATGGGCCCGGGCACTGGCCACTCAACCTAAACTTCTTTTACTGGATGAACCTGCTGCAGGATTGAATCATGTTGAAAAGCAGCAGTTAATTGGCCTTATTAAGCGGATACGTGATCAACTTGGAATCACTATTTTCCTCATTGAACATGATATGGGGTTGGTTATGAAGGTATCAGAAAAAATTACCGTTATCGATTACGGTGAGAAGATTGCCCAGGGAAATGCTGATGAGATTCAGAATAATTCAAAAGTAATCGAAGCATATCTGGGTAAGGAAGAGGATGAAATTGTATGAGCGATACACTTCTCGAAATTGAAAATCTTGAGACACATTATGGTAAAATTCATGCTCTTCGCTCTATCTCATTTTCTGTTAGAGAAGGGCAGATTGTTACCCTGTTGGGAGCCAATGGAGCCGGTAAAAGTACTACCCTGAAAGCGATCTCCGGCCTTATAAGATCCACGTCTGGCTCCATTCGTTATCTGGGTGAAGATATTACCAGAAAACCGGCCCATGAGATTGTCCAGATGGGGCTTATTCATGTTCCGGAGGGAAGGAAAATTTTCAAGGGAATGACAATTACGGAAAATCTTGAACTGGGATCCTTCACTCTCGATGATGACGCCGAACGAAAACGGAGGATGGATCACGTTTTCGATATATTCCCTGTTCTCCATGAACGAAAAAGCCGTGATTCCGCATTTCTTTCTGGTGGGGAGCAGCAGATGCTGGCTATTGGCCGGTCGATGATGACAAACCCAAAATTGCTGCTTCTGGATGAACCTTCAATGGGGCTTGCTCCTTTCCTGGTTCAGCAGATTATGAAGATTGTTCTTCGGTTAAATAAAGAAGGTGTGACCATTCTTCTTGTCGAGCAGAACGCCAAAGTAGCCTTGAAGCTGGCGGATCACGGTTATGTTCTTGAAACAGGAAAGATCGTTATCAGAGGAAGTGCCAGGACCCTGCAGCAGGATGAAAGTATTGTTAAGGCATATCTTGGAGAACAGTGAGAGTTATGGTATTTGGGTTGCAGGTAAAACCCGCCTTAGTGCCTTACTCCTTAATTTCTGTCATAAAAAACAAGAAATTGAGGAATGTATTTTGAAATTTTATAGTTGATTATACTTTCATGGCACTTATACCCCCTTGTGGGGTGTTAGCACTCTTTTCGTACGCAGCCAATGAAAAAGCAGACAAAAGCCTATTTGTTTACCCTGATCGCCGTTTTTTTTTGGAGCACTGCAGCTTCCGCTTTTAAAATTGCCATGCAGTATGTGACCCCTTACATGCTGCTTTTCTACTCCACTCTTATCTCCTCTATTGCTCTGCTTGTTATTCTCATCCTGCAGGGAAAAGTTTCTGAATTGGCCAGAATTTCTCGTAAACAGGTGTGGAAGGCAGCCCTGCTAGGCTTTATAAATCCATTTTTCTACTATACCGTACTCTTTAAAGCTTACTCCCTGCTCCCTGGGCAAATTGCCATGTCTATAAATTACGCCTGGCCACTGGTATTGACACTTTTCTCTGTCCCTATTCTAAAACAGTCATTAAGCCGTGTTCAACTCAGCGCCCTGGTTATAAGTTTTGTTGGTGCCATAATTATTGCCACCAAAGGACAGGTCGGAAATTTTAACGAACTGAATAAGTTTGGCCTCTGCCTCGCCTTTGGTTCCACAATTATCTGGGCGTTATTCTGGCTGTTTAACGCAAGAGACGGAACCGAACCGTTAATAAAACTTTTTTTGGGATTCTGTTTTGGCCTTTTTTACTCGATCCTGTTCAGTCCAATGTTTGGAGGGTTGTATTTACCTGAGGTAAAAGCGCTGCTGCCGCTGGTTTATATAGGTTTTTTTGAAATGAGTTTCACATTTGTACTCTGGCTGACTGCACTTCAACTCAGCAGTACAGCTGCAAGAATTGGCAACCTGATATATATTGCTCCTTTTCTTTCTCTTGTTTTTCTCAGGCTTACAACAGGAGAAGAGATCCATCCATCGACTTTTATAGGACTTCTTCTCATAGTCGGATCTATTCTTTTCTCAGAAATACATGGAAAATAGTGATCTATCTAACAAAGATAAAAACCTCCTTTTGTCGGATCTTGCTATTCATTACGAGAGCCAACGTGGTAATTTCGAATCAGCGGATGTCATAACAAAAATGGAAGAAATTGTTGATATACTGATAGAATCAATACCTTTGGTCTCAAAGGTACAGAGTATGATGACCGAATCCTCGGTTGCCAGTCAAAAGGATTTGCCGAAGCTATGAAATCCGATGCACTCCTGGCAACTACTGATCTGATTTAAGAACTGATAATATTGCATTTTGTGGAATATCCACATTTCCCACTGTTTTCATCCGTTTTTTCCCGGCTTTCTGCTTTTCAAGAAGCTTCCTCTTTCTCGTAATATCACCACCGTAGCATTTTGCTGTAACATCCTTTCGCATTGCGGAAACATTAGTTCTGGCTATAATGGTTCCACCAATAGCTGCCTGAATTGCAATTTTAAACATTTGCCGGGGAATTTCTTCTTTAAGTACATCGCAGGCATGGAGGCCGCGGGGCCGTGCATTATCTTTATGGACAAGTTGAGACAGAGCATCAAC
>JAOZLO010000145.1 GCA_029934775.1 Desulfocapsaceae bacterium | reverse complement strand
GTGATGATAGAAAATTTACAGCAACGAAGCAGATGGAGAGTTTTTACGACGCCATTACTTAATGATACTGTCAAGAACCCCCTGGGCCCATTCTTTACCAACATCGTCAAGAATCTGTGGCCATACAACAGCCTGAACTTTTTTTGCAGTCGCATTAATTTCTTCTTCACTGATAGGCAATATGGTTGCGCCGTAATCAGCGAGACGTTGTTCATTGGCTTTCTGGTCTGCCTCTGCAACACTCCAGCGACGCTCTTCAAACTGATCAGCAACATCCTGCAGCTGCTTCTGTTCCTCTGCAGAAAGTTTATCGAATTTCTTTTTACTGATTATCAGGTACCACACCTCAAAGTGAGTGTTGGAGGGCAGGTAGTTTTTGGTTACATCTCTAAAAGATGAATAGTAGCCCTCTGCTCCTGAGCCGATCACACCATCTACAACACCGGTCTGAACAGCTGTAAAGGCATCTGAAAAGGGGATTGGGGTTCCAAGATATCCGGTGGTATCTGCAAGAAGTTGGAATGTTTTCATTGGTGGAACCCGAAGCTTTATTCCCTTGGCCGCATCCGGATCACCAGGATTTTTCACCTCTGTATTAAAGGCAATACCACCAAAATAAACAGGCCAGACAGACAGAAGATGTATATCTTGTTCTGCATAGAGCTCTTTAACGACTTTTCGAAGTGGGCCACCTGAACCATAATTTTTCCGGGCCTGGTCCCAATTTTTCAACATATAGGGGAAATAGACGAGCTGAAATCGCTTGTCCGCCGCAGATGATGGTGGTTGACATGCCATATCCACTGCTCCGAGCCCAATTCTCTCCTGAACGATGGTATAATCACCAAGGGCACTTGCCGGATAGAGTTTGCTCTTCAGCTTTCCTCCGGAAACCTCCTTCAAGGTATCTGAAAACCAGCGGAGATCTTTATCTATCGCCGTTCCCTGGGGCCTGACATGTGAAATTTTTAATGTTTTCGCCTGAATGGTCCCTGCCATCAATGCTATACCTGCAACTAGAACGAACATGCTGACAATAATACGCCTTTTCATTTCATACTCCTGTTTGCTGTTGATGATTAATACCCAACAAGTCCTGGGAAAAATAGAGACAAATCGGGCCAAAGTGAGGTTAGAAAAACAACGGGTACATAACCGCAAAGAATCAGAATCATTGCGGGCTTAATAACTTCTGAAAACTCTACTTTACCTATTCGGATCCCAAGATAGAGAATGGAAGCATACGGCGGGGTGACTCCACCCATTGCGGTGTTCACTCCCATAATGGCGGCAAATTGAATTGGTGAAACTCCAATCGCTTCCATTAAGGGCAGAAGAAGGGGGGCAATGAGGATGATGGCTGTAATGTCGTTGACAATCATGCCGACGAAAAACAGCAGAAAGTTGATAAGAATCAGCAGTAAAATCTTATTTTCAGTTATAGTGAAGATACCTTCGACCATGGCCTGAGGGACATCTTCCATAACAAAAATCTGACTGAGCATCAGGCTGAAAATAATCATCACCATGATGGCACCAACAGCGGTGGCCGAGCTCTTTGCCGCACTTAAAAACGTTTCCCAGGTCAATCCTTTATAGATTATAAAACCAACCGGAATCGCATAAATAACTGCAACCGCAGCTGCCTCTGTGGGGGTCATTATACCGCCGTAAATCCCGCCAAGAATAATGATCGGCATGATCAGTGCAGGTATAGCTCTTGAGGTACAGGTCATACCTTCTTTTATTATCTCGGCTTTTGTAGATGGTGGATCAAGCTTGAGCGGGAACTTCCTCGCCATCACAAGATTGACAACTGAAAAAAGAAAGGTAATGAGTAGTCCCGGGCCCAGAGTCGCAAGAAAACAGGCGAGAATTGAAGTGTCGGTTACCCAGCCGTATATAATCATTGTAACACTCGGCGGGATGAGCAGACCCAGAACAGAAGAGTTTGCCACAAGTGCTGTAGCATATCCCCGTGGATAGCCTTTTTCCGCCATTTCAGGAATCAGCAGTGGACCGGTAGCAGCAACCCCGGTGAGTCCACTGCCGGAAATTGCCCCTATGATTGCACAACTGACAGCAGCGACGACTCCGAGTCCACCTCGTATGCGACCGACAAACACATTAACGAACTTGAGTAAACTGGCCGCAATACCACTTTCACTCATGAGGGTTCCGGCAAAAACGAAGAGCGGAATACAGAGAAGGACGGGATTAGCAAGCTGGGAATAGCCCCATACCATAGTTCCTTCCATGGCAGCATCGCCTAAAAAATACATGGTCATCAGGGCCCCGCCAAAACAGAACGGTAATGGTACGCCAAAGCTGAGCAGAAGGACCAGAACGCCCAGTGCGAACAGAGAAACAGTTACGATTTCCATGCTATAACTCCTTTGCTGCTGTGGACGAAGCGGCTAATTTTTTCATATTTTTAAACATATACCAGACAGTATAAGCCGTCATAAGGGCCATACCGATAAACAGAGAACATTCGGCCCAGAACGTTGGGATGTAAAGAGTAGGGCTTTCCTTCCATACCCGTTTTGCGTACAGGAAATAATCCCATGCCCAGTATGTGAGCCAGCAGGAGACAATCACCGACATTATGTCGGCCACAACGCGAACTGTGAGACGGGATCTGTCGGTCTTTAGGAAAACATCGAGAACATTTGCCTTTATCTGGGTATCTTCCCTCGCTGCATTGACCCCTCCGAGGAGGTAGAGCCAAAGAGTTGGATAGACAATCATTTCATCAAGTCCCATGACGGGGATTTCAAAAACATACCGCATCACGACCTGGTAGAACTGCATTGCCGCTACAGCACTGATCAGCAACGGTAATATATATTTAAAGAATCTCTCCATATCCTTCTCCTCTTGACCTTTACGGTTTTTACTCCTTTACAGCAGCAATAATAGAAACTTCAACAAGCAGGTCAGATCTTGCCATTCGGGCCTCTACACAGGCACGAGCAGGTGCATGTCCTTCCGGTATCCAGCTGTCCCACACCGTGTTCATCTCTGCAAAATCTTTCATATCGCGAACGTAGATTGTAGCGGACAGGATTAAATCCCGTCCGCTTCCGGCCTGCTCCAGCAGTGAATCTACTTTTGCGAGCATATTTTCTGTTTGTCGTCCCATCGAAATAGTGCCATCAAGGCTGGCTCCAACCTGTCCACAGAGATATACGGTACCATTGTGAATAACAATTTTGCTCATACGTGCTGATGTTTCCATACGGGTTATTTTGCACATTTTCTGCTCCTAATGGTCTGCTTTTTTGCTTTGATTTTTAAAGAGATTTGCAGGATCAACACCATCTGACACGATATCCATTGCTGCTATTTCCTGGAGAGGTATCTGTTTGAGAGGTGGACGAATTGTCAGCAGTCCTGCTCTGGCAATGGAGGTATCCAGTTCCGCCGCGACGATTTCACCTAAAGCAGGCCCACACATACGGCCCTGACAAGGCCCCATTCCACAACGTTTCATAGCTTTCACTTCATTTAAATCGGTTACCCCCTGACTGACAATGTTCCGGACATCCCCAACCGTCACGTTCTCACAACGACAGAGGACCGTCGCATCATCAAAAGTAAAACGTTTAGGATCGGGGGCAAAAAAAGCATCAACGAGAGGACGCGGATAGCTATCCTTTTTGAGGGCATCCAGAACCGGTCCAGCAAGACGATCACGTTCATATTCAGGTATAATTCCGAAACAACGGGTCACCTCCAAGGCTGCCAATTCACCTTTAAACTCGGCGGCAAGAGCACCGGAAACCCCGGTACCATCACCGGCACCGAAGATTTTCTCAAAATTAGTACGGCCCCACTCATCGGTTGAAGGGTACCAGTAACGCTGGTTTTGGTCCCACTTCATATGGCAGCCGAGAAGTCGATAGATATGGCTGTCGGGGATTACGCCAAAATGTAACAGGAGCATCTCAGCTGAAAAGTTGAGTTTTTTTGATCCGCAATCGGCTTCAACCCCGGTAACAGCAGTTTCTCCCAGTGCTTTTAAATTGGTCACACCCTTGTAATGCGGTACCCCTGACTTTCTGATATCCAGGATCATTTTTACACCCTTCCAGAGAAAAGCAGTGCCGAGTAACGCTTTCAAAACATGTGTTAGAACTGCAGGAGAAGGAATCTTTGGGGTAGTCTCAAGGATGGCGGCGATTTTTACTTTTTTTTCTATCAAAAGTGCGGCTTCCAGGAGGAGAAGAGGGCCACTGCCGGCAAGAACCACAGTTCCCGAGGGACAGAGATCCGCATCTTTGGATAGTCCGTTCACCGCACCTGCTCCCATTACTCCTGGAAGTGTCCATCCCGGGATTGGAATCGGCCTCTC
Source organism: Desulfocapsaceae bacterium (assembly GCA_029934775.1). Taxonomy (GTDB): domain Bacteria; phylum Desulfobacterota; class Desulfobulbia; order Desulfobulbales; family Desulfocapsaceae; genus Desulfomarina. The sequence goes on along the minus strand of JAOZLO010000145.1, from coordinate 2,681 downwards.
CATGGCACCTGTAGCTAGGATAATGTAGTTGGCAGTTATTCTTTCAGAGACACCATCTTTTGAATAGCAGACCCTCCCTTCAGGTTCCACATTCCATACGGATGCATTACCCAGATACTCTGCGCCACTTTTTCTAAAGCGTTCGCTCAGCTTGAGTCCCCGACGATATTCCTCTCCCATTTTCTGGAGGTTTTCTTCCGATGCATTTTCAACATTTCGATATATTTGACCGCCAATTCTATTCTGTTCATCAAGGATCAACACCTTCAGGCCGAACTCCGCCAGACAAGAACCTGCCGTGAGCCCTGCAGGCCCTGCACCAATCACAATCGTATCATAATGGCTGCTCATGACTGCCCTCTCTGTATGTCTTTAAGATTGCGATTAATGACCATTCCGTCCCTGATCGGGGTCATACACGCCTGACGGCGCACCCCGTCAATTTCCATTAAACATTCAAAACAGACCCCCATCAGACAATGCGGAGAACAGGGTTTTTCAGATGTGGGAGATATCCTTGATATGATCTTTCCGATCGCAAGCAGAGCTGCAGCGACATTCATCTCGCCGGGAACCGCTATGGTTTGACCGTCCAGGATTATCTCGACTGTAGAGGTTGTTGTTGGGTCATGTTTAAACATTGAATCTTCCGTTACTAAAATGAGAAATCTGGGGAGCTTCATCTTTTTCGAGTATCCATGCAGCAACATGCTTTGATATAACGGGGGTGAGGGTTACAGCTGAATGCCCTGCTATCACATAAATATTTTTATGCTCTGGCAGTCTGTCATAGATAGGAGAACCATCTCCGGTCATTACACGAATTGCTCCCCAGCCCCTTACCCAGTTCAGTTTTGCAAGTTCAGGGAAAAGTTTTATTGCTCCAGTTGCCTGGCTCTTCATCGCTTCGGTTGTAACCCTGATATCATGTCCGGTATCTTCTGTAGACAGACCGAGCATAAACGTCCCATCCATTGTCTGGCGAACTGACAGAATAGGGAACCGCAAAACTCTTTTTACACGCTCAGTAACCATCAGTTGACCACGCAAGGGATAAATATGCAGTTTTTCACCGAGTTTGGCGAGTAACCGTGTAGATCCATGACCTGCAGCTACTACAACCTTGCTGCATTGATAGTTTCCCTTAGATGTTCGAACGGTTGCCGTGCCATCGTTGTTTGGCTCTACCGCTGATACACTGAGTCCGCCAAAATATGTCCCGCCTTTATTCTGAAAAGCACAACGGAGTGCTCCAAGCAATGGAAGAGGATTCACATGCCCCTGGTCTGCAGAATACATCGCACCGGAAACTTCATCGCCCAGTTTCATATCCGGAATCATTGAAGCAAACTCATCACGATCTACCATTCTGACAGGGTAATCGAGACCATCGTCACTGCATATTTTCGTCAGGGTCTGTACGGAGTCTGCGTATGCTTTAAACTGGTCCTCACCAATTGCATGCATGGCACCACCATTCCATTCAAGCTCCACATCGTAACCGCTGTCTTCTTCAAGCTTTGCAGCGAATTCCGGCCACATCATTGTGGACATCCGACTCCATCTTGCATAAACCGGATTGTTAGCGCCTTTAGGCATAAACCAGGTAAGACCAAAATTACCACGTGAGAGTCTCTGGGTCGGCAGTTGTTCATCGAACATCATGACCTTTCCAGCTCCCTCACGGACCAAGCCCAGGGCTATAGCAGCGCCGGACAACCCTCCGCCAACAACGATTATATCAACTTTCTTCACTCGCGAATCTCCATTATTATAGAGCAGTACCTCTTGTCAGAAACACTCAATCGAAATATCATCATTACTCTGCTATTGCTATTTTCATGCCACTTACCCAAATTGGTTGCCACTTTTTGCTCGTGAATATTTTTATAAATCCATACAACCATAACTAACTGTAAAGATAGTATATTAATTCAGGAAGCTTTTCCTTAGTAATTTATCCTCTTCAATTTTGGTAGAATTTCGATGTCAATTTTCAGCAGAACAATTAGCAAGAGTGTTTTAATATGAGACGATCATTAAAATGTCTGCTACTTTTCCAATGCTACGACAACTCTTAAGGCAAATTGTATCACAACAAGACATGTGTCATGCTGAGAATACGCAAGTGTTGATTTATGACCATTTCGTAAGACGCAAGTCATTATCAGGAGGTAACATGCCAGAAAAAGAAGCGGCTATGGTACTAAAATAATGATACTTTTTGCATAACAATATTCCCTTTTTACCATTGGATCAGTATAGTTTTGATCTGGCAAGAAGATTGCAACAGCGAAGCTACACATAACCCATTCGGGATAATGCAAGTTGGATTGATGCTGTATCACATACTTTTTACCCCTGTAATGGTTTCGGGGAAAAATTTATGGATTATGCGATATGGTTATGCACGTTAAAGAGCCCCAGCCTTCCGAATATGACATGATCAGGGAGGGTCAGATTGTTTTTACCTATCTGCATCTTGCAGCTGATGAACAACAGACAAAAGCTCTTATGAAAGCAAAATCAATCAATCTCTATCTGTTTTTAACATTCAGACTGTAAGGTCTGGTTTCCGGGAGGCCGAGTGCCTATCACATTTTGACTTACCGTCCGTCCCAGATGTTTCCAGAGAATCAATCGAACAAGTTGCTCCATTATTCTAGTAATGGATGACTGAT
>JAOZLO010000144.1 GCA_029934775.1 Desulfocapsaceae bacterium | reverse complement strand
CACTTTCAGATTTCATACATTCCTGGGCATATTGGTGAGCTTCCTGCCATGTTTTACCTTTAACGATAACAATCGCCTGTTGCTGCCGTATGACTTCTATGGCTTTTTTCGTTGTCGATTCAGGCACAACAACGGTGACCGGGATACCGAGCATCCTGCCTGAATAGGCCACGGCTACACCTGCATTGCCACCCGATGAACAGACAAACTCAGTTGCTCCCTGCCCGGCATGTCTCTGACACGCGTGGCCAATCCCCCGCAGCTTAAATGATCCAGATGGCTGAAGGGCTTCCATTTTCAGCCATACTTTGCCGGGTAGGCAATGGGCCAGGGGGATCATTTCAATTAAGGGGGTTTCGATATGCAGCGTTTTCATCATAATTCCAGAGGATAACTGTTTAATATGGCTTCATAATTCCACCACTGTCAGGGGCAAGGTGGCATAGATTATACTCCAATCTCATCTTGTTTCCATCTCAATATCATTTACTCAGTATCATTTATCGATAAAACATCTTTCCCTGACAGAATACATTATAAATCAGTACCTATAGGATATATTTTTACTTTCGAACCGAGGCCTCAAGCCTTCATTCTGGCTGCCTGAATTCACGGTTGAAGGATCTATAGATAAATATTACACTGATGGTGGCAATGGCCAGCGGGTAGATTCCCGGTCCGGACTAGACGATACAGACTGGCAGATCGGGGTCTTTGCCCGTTTATAATTTTCTCATAGACCTGATGGGTGTACAGCGTGTCCTAGGAGCTTGTCCGAGAATAGACATTTTGTTCGAAATCGAAGAATTTTCTAAAAATAAGCACAGCCATATAACTAATATTGCGAGTATCGTTTTTTGAGAATTCTGAAGAGTTCGGACAGCCTCCTGGTGGTAGGACAGACTGTTTTAAAACTGTATTTCAGTAGTAACAAAGATATTTATGTGGGAAGAGTTGTTTTGAACATTACTTTAAAGGAGGTATTGCGTGAAGAAAACAATCTGTAATCTCATTTGGGTTTTATTGTTTGGATCCTTTGTTTTTTGTCCTGCCATGGCTGTAGCTCATGGTGGTGGTGGAGGAGGAGATGGTGGTGGCGGTGATGCTGCTGATGCCTACTCAAATTCCAGTGAAGATTATTTAATGGGGGGAGGGGTCAGCTGGTTTCCTAATCCCAATGGATCTGCTACCGGTGGATCCTCCGTATATGATGGGCGAAAAGAAAATATAGAAAAGGGGCCGTATCAATCGGGTTGGTCTGTTGAAGATGCGGAAGCTTATCTGCTTCATGGCTGGACCGACAAGGATGGAAATCACGGTAGCTATACACCCGAATTTGTACTGGAACAGCTTGAATGGGCTGAGGGAGTGGGAATAAAACTTTCTGCCGAAGCCGTTCTTCTCCTTCATCCAGAGGATAATTCTAAATCTTCATCTACGCAAAGTAATTTGACTGAAGAAGACGATAATTCTAAATCTTCATCTATGCAGAGTAATTTGACTGAAGAAGATGATAATTTTCTATTTGAGATGCTCCTATTTGAAGCATATGATTTGATAGCAATGGCTGAGTATATAAAAGAACAAAGAAAGAAGGACAATAACTCAAAATCGTCATCCACGAAGACTAACTTGACAAAAAAAGATAAGAACAAGAAGAAAACAGATAAAACTTGGAAAGAAATAGGGAACGACTTTAAACAGAAATTTAAAGACGAGTGGAAAAGAGCATCAAAGAGCGGTGGAACTATTACGTTTGCAAGAGGTATTAAGATGTTACAGGAAGTGCCAATTCAAAAAAAATAAAAAATCAAATTTGACCAGACATTATAGTAACCAGGAACAATGCGTTAAGAATTAAACTCACAGCATTTCTAAAATGTAATTATTTTTTAGGATAACTCATGAAAAATATATGGAAAATTTTATATGTATGTATAGGTCTGGCACTGTTCAGCAGTTGTGCCAAAACGCCTCAATTTGTAACTCTGGAACCGTCTGATCTGGCACCTGTTTCGAAGCTGGCCATTGAATTAACTCAGATGGTAAAAAAGGGTGTCCCTGTTGTTGAACCCTTTATACATCTAAATCCCTCAGGAGTTAACCTGGAAAAGATTGAGGGATATGATCAATTTTTTATGCGGAATATCGTAATCGTTGACGCAGACTATGGATCTGATGGAGTTTTTTCACAACAGGCACTTGTCGAATCAGTAGACAGTGCAGGTCGTATCGATCTGCGGGATGATAAAATCGTATTTAAGGTGAGAGCTCCCAACCCTGAGGAAGCAGCCAAAATCGGTGGTAATTTGTATACTTTTTCTTCGGACACCTTATCAAAGCAATTGTCAGAAACCGGAAAAGCGGCTTTTGCAAAGGCTATCAGGGAATATCAACAGGACAACGGTCTGGAAGCAGATGGAATATATGGGAAAAATACTGCCGCTTTTATGGGGAAACAAGCACACATAGCTGATATTATGGAAGTTACAAGTGATATTGTCTATCCTTCCATGCCGCGACATGCCACCTATATTGTACCTTTTGCCACTGTTGAGAAGAATCCGGATCAATTTTATAATGGTTTTGACAGCCTGGAAACCGTGAAGCAAAACTCAATCGGACCTGAAGATTTTTCCGGTCTGGCAATAAAAGGCGCACAGTTTACAGTCTTTGTCTACTTTTTTGACCGTGTTGACCCGTATACACCTCTGTCAGTGAGGCTTTCAAGATCTCAACTCAAAGCTACAGGATCTGCCGGCCAGAGGTGGTTTGCTGATCCTGTGAAATGGCCGGTGCTGGTTGAAACATTTACACTGAACAAGGATCCCAAAGCATTATCCGGTAACCTGTTTGTGAGTGTCTGCCTTGAGGATAGTGAATCCAATCGGTGTATTTCAAGCCGTCAGATTCAATAAGCAGCGGTTTTTTTGAAGCGCTAAGGTAGAAACGAAAAAAGGAGTTAACCATTTCCGGTTAACTCCTTGATCCAACTGGTGCCTAGAGCGAGAATCGAACTCGCACGGGCGCAAGGCCCACGAGATTTTAAGTCTCGGGTGTCTACCAATTCCACCATCCAGGCATTTGGCTTGCTTTTACCATATTGCAATAATCCTTGTCAATATCCAATAGTGATCATCTCATGGATGCTGAAAGATTTTTTAAATTGAAAGAGCTGCTCTGTTAATTATATCCAGCATTTCCCTGACGGCCTGGTCCAGTCCGGTAAAAACGGCTCTGGCAATAATAGCATGACCAATTGAAAGTTCTTCAATGGTGTCGAGAGCCGCAATAGGCCCGGTATTCTGATAGTCTAACCCATGGCCTGCATACACACGTAAACCAAGTTGGCAGGCAATTTCTGCAGCGGAGACAAGAAGCCGATATTCATGTTCCCGAGCTTTCTCGTCTGCAGCATCACTGTAGGTACCTGTGTGGAGTTCTACGAAAGTTGCTCCTGCATCTTTTGCAGCTTTGAGTTGTTTTGAATCAGGGTCGCAGAAAATTGATACAGGGATATTATTCCGGGTCATTTTTTCAATGACTTTTGCAATTTTCTTTTTTTGTGAAACTATGTCAAGACCGCCCTCTGTTGTCAGTTCCTGACGATTTTCAGGAACAAGAGTGATAATGTCGGGTTTGAGATCAAGAGCGATTTTGATGATCTCTTTATTGGCTCCCATTTCAAAATTGAGTTTTGTTTTTATTGTCTCACGCATCAAAAAAACATCGCGATCCTGCATATGGCGGCGATCTTCACGCAGATGTACAACAATACCGGATGCACCCGCCAGTTCGCAAATAGCAGCAGCGGAAACTGGATCCGGTTCGCTGATCCCTCTAGCCTGCCTTATGGTTGCAACATGATCCACATTGATTGCCAGTTTAGTCATCATTTTTTTCCTGTAAAATTGTAACCTGGTGAGTAAAAGTTTTTCCTTATCAAACATCTTTTTTGCATGTTCAGATGATTTCTCATGATCATAACCGAGTAAGTGAAGCATACCGTGGGTGAGCAGCCACGCGATTCGATCATAAAAGCTCTGTCCATATTCTATTGATTCGCGGTACGCCGTGTCAGCAGAGATGACGATGTCTCCAAGTTCTCTGACAGGTATTGAAAGAAGTGATCTGTCAGCATCTTCTCCAGAGGGAAAAGAGAGAACGTTGGTGGGTTGATTTTTATTCCTGTACTGTACGTTCAACCGGCGGATTTTTTTGTCGTCAACGAAAAGTATACTGACGGTGTAATCGGCTGCTCCACATTGTTTTAAAAGCCAGTTGGAGAGTGTTTTTATACGCCCTGGATTGAAAGGAAAAACATCAGAATTGCATTGAATGGAAAGATCAGTCGGCATGTTTGCCTTTTTCCAGTTCTTCGTAGGCGCTTATTATTTTTTGAACGAGAGGATGACGAACAACGTCGGCTGTGGAAAAATTGCAGAAAGAAATACCGTCAATATTATGCAGGATTTTTTTTGATTGAAGCAACCCTGAGTGATGTTTGGCCGGCAGGTCGATCTGGGTGATATCACCGGTGATAACGGCCATGGAATCAAATCCTATCCGGGTGAGAAACATTTTCATCTGTTCTCTGGTCGTGTTCTGCGCTTCATCCAGAATAATAAAAGCATTACTCAACGTCCGACCTCGCATAAATGCCAGAGGAGCAATTTCAATGATGTTTTGCTCTATGAGACCTGTGGCCTTTTCTGTTCCAAGCATGTCGTTGAGCGCATCGTGCAGAGGCCGAAGGTACGGATTTACTTTTTGAGCAACATCTCCGGGGAGAAAGCCGAGCTTTTCTCCAGCTTCCACAGCAGGACGAGTAAGAATAATAGATCTGACTTGGTTGCCTGCCAGAGCTGATACCGCCATGGCAACAGCCAGATAAGTTTTACCTGTACCGGCCGGACCAATTCCAAAAACGATATCATTTTTTCTCATCGCCTCAATATATCGTTTCTGGTTTGCAGTTTTGGGTGAGATGACCCGGTTCCTGGTTGTAACAAAAACCTTGTCGAGGAAAATCCGATCCAGTCGTGCTTTCGGGTCAGCTTCCAGAATCTTAAGACCGAAGGCCAGGTCGGAACTGTAGAGTGGGTATCCTTTAGAGACGAGCTCGTAAAGCTGGTTGAGCAGCTGCGTAACCAACTCTACTTCGTAAGGGAAACCGGTAATTCGTAATCCGGTTCCCCTTACATTGATGGTAACTCCTGAACTTTTTTCAAGAGTGAGCAAATTTTTATTCAGATCTCCGTAGAGTGTCCCCGCATTCACGTAATCAGGGAAATTTATCTCGCTCTCGGTAAATTGCGAATTCATGGATTTTAGTGCCTTCTTCCTGGATTTCTGTAATAAAAAACAACAGATAAGTGTAGACTTCCAGAATTTTCACCACAGAGGACACAGAGAGCACAGAAAAAGGAAAAGATCGACTGACGGCTAGTTATCCTGAAAATCTTCAGACTGCCCGCAGGGCATTATGTCTTTTCTCTGTGTCCTCTGTGCTCTCTGTGGTGAGACTATGGTATTTGGGTTGCGGGCAAAGCCTGCTTTAGTTCTTTTTCCCCAGTTTTTTTAATTCGTCGTCGATTAAGGTTTGGAATCCCTGAAGGCTTCGTTGTTTAGGCGTTCGGCCATTAATAAAGACAGTTGGTGTTCCGGTTACACCGGCTTTTTTTGCATCTGAAAGATCCTTTTTGAGTTTGGCCCTGATTTTTGAAGAGTTCATATCTTTTTTAAAGCGTGGAATGTCAAGCTCAAGTTCGACTGCAATTGCCTGAATCACACCCATGTTCAGCTTTTTTGCAGCAAAAAGTTTGTCATGGAATTCCCAGAATTTGCCCTGTTCGTGGGCAGCTAGGGCTGCTCGGGCTGCAGAGTCAGCAGACTTATGAAATTTCAGCGGCATGTTTTTAAATACGATTTTTACGGTTTCAGGATTTTTTTCGAGCACCTGCTCGAGCAGTGGCAGAATTTTGCCACAGTAAGGTCATTCAAAGTCCGTGAAGACGGCCAGGGTGACCGGTGCATCCACTGGGCCTTCAAAAGGAGAGTCCGTAATTTCTACATCAACTACGAAGGAAACAGAGAGAGAGCTGAATGTGTTTTTAACATTATTTATAAGATAGAGTGATTCTCCCTGGGGAGATATGTCAATGGCAGCGACACCTTTTTCAATAGGAATGTTTCCTTGAAGTTGTCCTTCCCTGTTAAAAATTTGCACCTGCTGCTGGTCGTTGAGGATATAAACATATTTTCCGTCCAGGGAGTAAACCATATCCAGAGTTTTGCTCTCTGTGGGCCAGCTTTTTGTTACCTTCCATTCAACACGCTGATCCTGGCCCTCCGTTGCTGTTGTTAGAGCGTATGAGCCTGTGGCTAAGCAGACACAAACAACACATGTTGCTGCGATTTTAAAATATTTCATAAAAACCTCTGGCTTTGATTTAAAATAATTGAGTGTAACTGCCAAACTTAAGTGATACTGCCAAACAGTTGAATAATAGCCATTCTGATTTTTTTTGCAATATTACTTGCTGTTATCTTTGTACCGCTATTCCGGCTTCTTTTCTCCCCCAGGAGCCTGTCGGTAACATGAAGATCGTCGGGGTACCATTTCTCTGAAGATATCTTTTTTCCATTATGATCACAGAATAGTAAGTACAGTCTTGACTGTGCACCTTATGTTGATTATTTAGTACCATTCATTATGGACTGTTCTAATACCCCACTTGGGGTAGAAGCACCATGGTACTCTACGTAACCACACAATTTGCAGATACATTCCTCAGTTTGTTGTTGTTTTTACCCGTCAAGGGGGTGCTGGACTGAGTGACAGGAATTCAGCAGTAAGGTAATAACACCCCACAAGGGGGTATAAGTACCTTGTGGGTATATGTAACTGCATAAATTCAAATATATTCCTTGATTTCTTGTTTTTTCTTACAGAAATTAAGGAGTAAGGTACTAAAGTAGCGAGGGTGGCGGAACTGGTAGACGCACCAGACTTAGGATCTGGCGCCTTACGGTGTGGGGGTTCGACTCCCCCCTCTCGCACCAA
>JAOZLO010000143.1:2199-7093 GCA_029934775.1 Desulfocapsaceae bacterium | reverse complement strand
CATAATGCTCTTTTTAGCTAAAAAACCCACCCTGTATCTGAACATTTTCTTTCTTAAATTTAGGTGAGTGATATGATCATAAAGCGACTTGTTTTTACTATTTTTTAAGAATATTTCATGAATTTCCTGATTACTCTTATAAAACTTCAGGACATTATTTGAACTAAAACATTTCTCCATTTTTTCTGTTAATTTTTTTATTCTCAACAAGTCACTATCACTCATATCCTTAGAAGCACGTCTAGCTGCATATCCTTCTAACACGCCCTGAATCTCGTACAACTCTTTAATCTCTGTTAAAGAGATTTGTTTAACAATAACATTTTTATGTGTCTGGATTTCAACAAATCCTTCCACATTTAACTGGAGAAGTGCCTCCCTGACAGGAGTGATGCTTACATTGAGTTTCTCAGCTATTTGTTTTTCAATAATTCGCTCACCAGGAAGTAACATGTTCTTTGTAATTGCTTCTCTGAGGTGTAAATAAATCCGTTCTCTAAGAGTTTGGGGTTCTTTAAATTCAATGTTAAACGTACTTTTACCATTACTATTTTCAATCATTTTCCACCTACTGACCCATCACTATCTTTCGTGTTCGAATGGTTATAAATTTATATCACTCAAAGCGAGCGACGTCCCAATCCGGATTGTTTAGGCTGAAGGTCGTTAGGAAAATAGACTCTAAAAAATCTCCCCTAATATCCTTCAGTCTATTGACTTGACAGGATAGACATTAAAAGTTTTTCTCGGAGTCTACGCTTACTTGATTTTTAAGACAGTATTTCTGTAATAAAATAACTGACCCCGGTAATCGGGATTATATATCATATGAAATATATGACATCAATGATTAAATTATTACCAACCTTTATTACAGCCCCATTGGCTGCAGCTTTATGTTGTTTGCTTCCAGTATTTGCCTAATTTTTCCTACCAGTTTCAGGGACGTTGGTGTATCACCATGAACACATAATGTTTGAGCTTCAATAGGAATAGTAGTCCCATCAACAGCAATGACAACACCTTCCTTTGCCATACGTAAAGCCCGTTCAGCAACCTCATCAGGATCAGTAACAACAGCTCCCGGCTGACTCCGTAACTGGAGATTGCCATCAGGCGTATATGCCCGATCGGGAAAAGCTTCGTACACTACTTTGAGCCCTAACTCTTTGCCCATACGTCTCATCGATTCTCCTTTTGCACCGGCAAGCGCTACGAAGAGAAGATCAGGATCAAATTTTACAATTGCCTGGGCAACAGCACGGGCCACACTCTCATTTTTTACAGCTGTCGAATAGAGGGCACCATGGGGCTTCACATGTCTAAGTTGTACTCCATGCACCCTACAAAAAGCCTGTAGGGCACCTATTTGATAAAGTACATATTTCTGTATATCTTCCAGGTCACAATCCATATTTCTTCGACCAAAACCCATCAAGTCAGGATATCCAGGATGTGCTCCCACGCCAACTCCAAGATCAGCAGCCATTTTGACAGTACGATCCATAACTACAGGGTCACCCGCATGCCAGCCGCAGGCAATATTGGCGGATGTAACGAATTTAATACCAGATTCATCCATTCCTATTTTATAGGGCCCAAAACTCTCACCCAGGTCGCAATTAAGGTCTATAGTTTTCATGAAACCTCCACACTAATAATTTTTTAAATTTTCACCTTTGGCGTGTATGGGCCGATTGCTATTTACCAGTCATAAGCTGCGGAAGATATAAAGCAATCTCCGGAAAAATTGTCAGGATAGCTGTTGTCAATAACATTAGAAAGAAAAACGGCAGGGCATATTTAGCGATCTTTATAACCGGTTCACCCGTCAATCCCTGTATGACAAACAAGTTAAACCCTACAGGTGGTGTAATCTGGCTGACTTCCACCATCAAAATCAGGTAAATACCAAACCAGATTGGATCGAATCCGGCTGCTACTACCATAGGCAATGCAATAGGCAGGGTCATCACCACGATAGAAAAACCGTCAAGCAGACAGCCGAGTAGAATGTAGAAAGCGCCTAGAAGTATCATAAGCATGTAGGGAGAAAGGCCCAGTCCCGAGATGGCCGTGGCAATGGCTGCTGGGATGCCCAGAAACCCCATGACCCGTGACAAAAAACTAGCACCTACTACTATCAACATGATCATAGCATTCGTCTTGACCGCGCCCACCAGGCACTCTAACATAATTTTAAAGGTCATCTGGCGGTTTAAGCAGGCAAATACTGTAGCTCCTAAAACACCTATGGCTGCTGCTTCTGTGGGCGTCGCGACCCCCCCATAAATACTACCTAAAACCATGAGAATAAGGAAAATTGTGGGTGCCAGATCTTTGAGACCGATGATTCGGTCTTGCCAGCTGTAGCTTTCCTGGGACTGGGGTGCAATTTCAGGATTACGAATACCACGATAGACGATATAGCTCGAGTAAATTCCAGCAAGGAGCAGTCCTGGAAAAATACCGGCGATAAACATTTTACCGATGGATACCTCGGCCAGAATGGCATAGACGATCATGATCAGGGAAGGTGGAATAAGAAACCCAAGAGTACCGGCACCGGCAAGGGACCCAACGGCCAGACTCTTGTCATAACCCAATTTGTCAAACTCCGCCAGAGTTATCCGACCAACGGTGGCGGTGGTTGCGGCACTGGAACCTGATACCGCCGCAAAAAGCGTGCACGAAACAATATTCATCAAAAGCAGACCACCGGGAAGGCGGTAAAGCCATGGCACCAGAGATTTGAAAAGCTTCTCTGCAATTCCCGACCGATACAGAATTTCACCCATGAGAATAAACAACGGCAGAGCCACATACTCCCATTTTTCAACAGTTGCCCACAATGACGACCCCATATTTGGGCCGGGTGGCAGTGGACTGAACAGCACCATACCCAGGAACCCAACCATGAAAAGGGCGAATCCAACCCAGATACCGCACGCCAGGGTCAGGAACAGAATTCCGAACACTACAAGTGACATTATCAAGCTTGTGTCCATTTATATTACCTCCTCTCCACTCCGAATTCCGTCGTAGGTTTTTATTGTGGTCGCGACCAGTTGAAGCAGAAGGCATGCAGCCCCAATGAGCATCACCGTCTGTGGAATCCAGAGGGGTGTATTGGTCAGGGTCCCTGACGTTGAACCATAGCGGATGGTTGCTTGCACCATTTTCAAAAGATACAGCCATAAATATCCCATAAAAGCAGTGGTGATGGCTGTGGCAATAAACGTGATAACCCTTGAAATTTTTTCAGGGAGAAACCCTAAGACGAGAGTAATACGAATGTGCCCTCGCTCCTTGAGGCAATACCCTGCACCGAGAAAAATAATGGCTGCCAGCCCGTATGCACTGTACTCATCGGCAATAAGGGTTGTCTTTTCAAATAGATTCCACAAGGTGATTTCAGCAAGGATCAAAATGGTCATCAATCCCAATATCACGGCAGAAATCCATGACATCAAGTTGCTCAAACTTTCAATCAGTTTCACAATTGTTTTCATTTTAATATACCGAAAATGGGAAGGTTTTACCGCTTCGAATCTATGCTATTAATTGTGCTGAAAATTTTAAATAGCATTAGAGCTTCAGTGACCAAAGTCAAGCTATCAGCCATAACTTCAGTCACCTTCTATGCTCTTATTCTTTGTCAGACATGATGCTTCGTCTAACGGCCAACCACCTTACTGTATTCATTCAGGACATTCTGTGCATCAGATCCAGCCTTCTTGAGCCAGATTGTTCTTAGTTCATCGCCAATTGCGTCTAGTTCAGAGCGAAACTTCTTGTCTACCGGAGTCAGCGTGACACCGTTCTCCTTAAGAGTGGCCCTACTTGTGCGATCCCCATCCACAGCAATGTTCCACATTTCGTCTTCCATCTGCTCGGCAATTTCAAGTACGGTTATCTGTATGTTTTTGGGAAGCTTATTCCATGCATCCAGGTTGACATTGATCATATTTACAGGACCGACAATATTGATGGGTGTGAAATATTTTAACATTTCCCAGGCCTTGGCATCAACACCTGAAACGGAAGAAGTATACATCGAATCAAGCAGACCGGCTTTCATTGCCGGGTAAACTTCAGGAAAAGGTATCTTACGTGCTGCCATACCGGTAGCATTACCAAAAGCAAGTCCTGTTCCGTCATAAACCCTCATCTTCAGACCTTTAAGATCGGCTACAGATTTAATTGGACGCTGAGTATAAATGCCCGAGAATGGCCACACCGATGTATAAAGAGTAAATTGATTGAATTTTTCCAAGGCCTTGGCATAAGTTGGCTTGGCAAGTTGATAAAGCAGACGCTGCTCAAATGAGTTGGTGGTTATGAACGGCTGAGATGTAAGGGCCAAAATAGGGGCATCCCCCTCTCCCATTCCGGGGGGGAGTTCCGCAACAACAATTTGCCCCTCAGCTACAGCACGTAATAGCTCAGGACCTTTAAATCCAAGTGACGCACCATAATGCAAAACGAATGTCAGCTCTCCACCGGTTGCTGCTTCTACTTTATCTGCAAAACGTTTAACTCCTTTTGATAAAAAGTTATTCGCGCTAAAGTTCAAATGCATATCCCACTTGGTTTTGGCCATAGCATTAGAAAAAACCCCAAAAGTAAAAATCAGACCGATTGACAGAATTAACGCTCTTTTCATTTTTCCCTCCTTTGAATTTTGATTTGCTGAGAATTGTATGTACTAATCACCATCTTTTTTCCCTGTGGTTATCTCTTCCCTCCTTTCAATTTTCCAGGAGGTCAGAAAAAACAATGCAATGCTAAAAAGTCTGAAGGTGCTTCTTGGATACATAAATAATTTTGCTTGACTTGTTGTATATTTTTTATAATGTACAGGATATATAATATAAAATGTGTTGTGTCAAGA
>JAOZLO010000143.1:0-2099 GCA_029934775.1 Desulfocapsaceae bacterium | reverse complement strand
ATTTATCAAATAGAGGCATTTAAAATTATGACAACTAAACTGTACAAACAGCCCGCGTTTCGAATATCAGGGGACCAGGGAGTAATCATGGAATTCGGAGACGGTATTTCTCCCCGGATCCACAAACAGGTCCGAGCCATGGTTCTTGCTTTGGATCAAAATCCTATGGAGGGTGTAACCGAGTACATGCAGACATATCGTGCAGTAGTATTACATTACAACCCTCTCATTACCACGTTTGAGCAGCTGCAGAGCTCACTCATTGAACTATCAGCAAATCTCCAGGAAACTGCTATTGTTCCACCCGAACTAATCGAACTGCCTGTATGTTACGGGGGAGAGTTCGGTCCGGATCTTGACTTTGTTGCCACAAGCCATGGTCTGTCACAGGAGACGGTGATCAGAATGCATTCAGATCCTGAGTATCTGGTTTATATGATAGGCTTTACACCTGGTTATCCATTTCTTGGAGGACTGCCAGAAGTTCTGCATACACCGCGCCTCAACACACCCAGGATAAAAGTCCCGGCGGGATCTGTTGGTATTGCAAATGGCCAGACGGGTATTTATCCAATCGAAAGTCCCGGTGGCTGGCAGCTGATTGGACAAGTTCCAGTGAAACTATTTGACCCGGAAAGGAAAGATCCTTTTCTGCTCAGTGCCGGTAATATGATAAAATTTAAACCAGTAGATGAACAAGAGTATATGACTATCCAGCAGAACAACTGAGTTTTGATGTCATTTCAAAATGTAGAGGGGCAGGACCCAATCAACATGATAAAATACCAGCAGTTTAAAATACTTTCTCCGGGACTTTTCACCACTATACAGGATAATGGGCGATATGGTTTTCAGAAGTTCGGAGTTCCGATTAGTGGTGTTTTGGATGCTTTTTCTGCAGAGATTGCAAATTTTCTTGTTGGCAATGACTCGGATGCTGCTGTATTGGAATTCACAGTGACCGGTCCAAGACTGCTGATCATGGATAATGGTTATATTGCTGTTACTGGCGCTCAAATGGTGGTCAGACTAAACGGGCAGAAAATGACTCCATGGTCTGCCTTTAGAGTGAGACCAGGAGACGAACTTGAAATCGGCCAAGCTAAATCCGGCTGTCGGGGCTATCTGGCGGTAACCGGTGGTATAGAGGTACCTCTCGTGATGGGCAGCAGATCCTGCTATGTCAGTGGCAAAATTGGAGGCCACGAAGGACGTCCACTTTTGGCAGGAGATATACTGACACGGGGTGTAGGATGTTTGTTGCTGGAACCACGAAAGATTCCGGATGAACTGCTGCCTGAATTCCCATCCGACATCGTTTTACGTGCAATTCCGGGGCCTCAGGACGACTACTTCGAAGAAGGCTTGGAAATATTTTTCACTTCACAGTACAAGGTAAGTCCTGATGCAAACAGAATGGGGTACCGACTCGAAGGAACGGTAATCCAACAGAAAGCCGAAATGCCTGGGAGTATTGTATCAGAATCGAGTTTTGCCGGAGGAGTACAAATACCTCCAGATGGACAACCTATCATACTTTTGGTCGAGCAGACAGTTGGCGGATACACTAAGATAGCCACAGTCATATCAAGTGACCTTAACCTGGTGGCTCAAGCTTCACCCGGGGATTGCATACGCTTTCAGCGGGTTGATCTCGAAACTGCATATGCTGCAAAGAAAAAACAGGTACAACTCACCGCTGACATAAAAAATATTGTTGAACAGATTGTGCGGGTAAAGAAAGTTCGCAATAAAAATAATGGCTACCAAGACAAAACCTTAAATCTCTACAAAGAGCTTTATCCTGAATGCTGAAGTCCATCTTGATTAGCTGAAACTGCAAGGAAACACCTTGTAGTAGTTAAGAACTACTGTATTTAATCATATTTTTATAAATCAAAAAAGATGACAAAAGTATAAGCCCCCCCCCCCTGTGTCAGGGTAGTTAACGACAACCCTGAACATATCTCCTTCGATCAATTCCGGATCAAACCCTCCATACGGTTTTCCATATTTCATCAAATTGCGTACACCGGAACCAAGTTCATCTGCTCGGCCGATTTCGCGAAAAAAATAGGCAATGATGGGGTTTTTGGGAA
>JAOZLO010000142.1 GCA_029934775.1 Desulfocapsaceae bacterium | reverse complement strand
TTGAACTGCTTGAGGGGATCTTTCTTTCTTGACTCAAACCGTTCATTTTGTACGTTTTTAGAGACGGAAAAATAGAACTTAAAGAGTTTAATGCCATCTTTGACCAGCATTTCCTCAAGCATGGGGACATCTTTAAGAAATCGTTTGTTCTGCTCATCAGTACAAAACCCCATAACAGGTTCAACCATTGATCTATTGTACCAGCTGCGGTCAAAAATTACTATTTCACTGGCTGAAGGGAGGTGGGTGACATATCGTTGGAAGTACCACTGGGTCAGCTCTGTCTCGTTTGGTTTTGTCAGGGCAACAACTCTGGTGTGTCGTGGATTAAGGTGGGCGATAATTCGTTTAATTGTGCCGCCCTTGCCCGCTGCATCGCGTCCTTCAAAAATTGCCAGGATTCGCTCACCGTTGATTTTCAATGAACTCTGCAGTTTCATAAGTTCAACCTGCAGCTTTTTAAGTTCGATTTCATAGGCGAGATGCTTGTTTTTTATCCAGATGGCAGTTTTATCCTCACCTTTTTTGGCAGACAGGTTTTTATATGCTGTTTCTTCCAAAAGTCGAGTTTTCTCAGGGGATTTTTCGTGTTTAGTATTTTTGCCATGTGTTTTTTTGCTCATCAATGATTCCTCTTCTTTAAGGGGGATTATCTGAGTGCTTCTCCGTACTTCTTTTTCTCTTTAGTCATGTATTTGTATTCAACATCTCCGGGTATTACTACTTTAGGGTCGAGGTTGAAGTCAAGCAATCTGGCTCTTCCCCTGTACTTGATGGAATTGAGTATTAGTTTCATTGTTTCACGCCTGGCCAGGTGTTTATCGTCAGAGCGGATCACAAACCACGGCGAACCCTTTCTATGTGTTTTTTGAAGGAGAATTCGTTTTTTTTCTGTAAATTCCTCCCACAGGTCCTGTGCCTGCAAATCAACTTCACTGAGTTTCCATTGACGTAACGGATCATTGCGTCGCCTCTCAAACCGGCGGGATTGTTCTTTTTTCGATACAGAGAAGTAGAGTTTTAAAAGGATGGTTTTTCCGCCATCAAGGATGAAATTTTGTTCATAGGAGGTGACTTTTTTTAAAAAACGTTTGTATTGCTCCTGGGTACAGAACTTCATCACCGGTTCTACCATTGCCCTATTGTACCAGCTTCTGTCAAAAAGGACAATTTCTCCGGCATGGGGGAATTGCTCGATATAGCGTTTAATGTGCAGTTCAGTTTTCTGATAACTGTTGGGCTTTCCCAGGGCTGTTACCCGGTATCGTTTCTCATTCATATACCGGGCAATACGTCTGATTGTACCACCTTTACCTGAGGCATCTCTCCCATCAAACAGAATAATCATCTTCTTTCCTGTCCGTTCAAGATGTTCCTGCATTTTGATTAATTCTGCCTGGTAAGGTTTCAGTTCCTGTGAGTAGTAATATTTGAGAAGAGCTGCTTCAACAATTTCTTCCTTATGCTTTCCATTGAGAAGTTTTGTAATTATACGGCTTCTGTCGCTGGGGGATTGACGGTTTTGTTTTTTTTCAAAGGCTTCTACCACATCTCTGATGATTGCAGTTGAACCTTTTGCGGGAAGGGATTGAGCTGCTTTTCCAGGGCTTTTCTTTTTTGATTTCATATCCTATTCTCTCTCTTTCCAGGCGGCACATGACTTTGGTCTAACTGGTTTGACTTTATTTAACAATAAAAAGGAGGGTAATGCAAAGATCAATTTTGTACCTTCTCCTGAAATACCGTAAAAAAACAAGAAAATTCCAACGCATTACCTTATAGAAGTGGAGAAACAAGAAGTGAAAGATTTTCCTTAAATTTTTCAATAATGTTTCTTTGAGAAAATTTTTCAATATCTAATTCTTTGGACTGCTTGAGGTAATCGAGTTGAATTCCTAAGAGGTTGATGGTGAAATTTTCACAATAGACAAAAAGGGTCGCTTCAAAATTAAGCCAGAAACTTCTCATATCTAGATTAACAGAACCGAAAAGGGAGAACGTACGATCTATGCTGATTGTTTTGGAGTGAAGAAGCCCACCTTCAAAGAGAAAAAATCTCACTCCGGCTTCGACGAGATCTTCGTAGCGGGCACGACTGGCATACTTCACCAGAATGGAATCATTTTTACTTGGAACAATGATTTTAACATTTACTCCTCTCTGGGCTGCGGCCTTGAGCGCAGCAAGTAGTGGTTCGTCAGGAATAAAGTAGGGTGTGGTCATGATCAGTTCACGCCTTGCTGCATAAATGGTGGTGAGGAGAAGGCTGTGGATTGCTTCAGGAACAAAACCGGGACCTGAGGGGACCAGTTGGACGGCAGAAGTGCCGACGACTGGTCGTGGCTGAATATCACCAATGCGCCTTACTGCCTCAATATCTTTTATGAGTGATTCAGATCGAAACTTTTCGATGTTTGTTTCCAGAAACCAGTCACTGATGAAGGTTCCAGCCAGGCTTTCTACAACAGGGCCCTCTATTTTAACGACGAGATCGATCCAGTTTCCGACACCGGCACTCTGCTTGAAAACATCAGGGTCGACCATATTCTGACTGCCGGTGTAGGCAATTTTACCATCAATTATGACTATTTTTCGATGGTTACGAATATCTATTCTTGAAAAAAAGAGTCTGAATATGCCGGCTGGCAGTGATTCCTCTATTTTGACACCGCCATTTCTCATGGCAGCTGCTGTTTTGCTTTTAAGGAACGTTCTGCTGCCTATGGCATCCAGTAAAATTCGGCAGGTAACTCCCCGGGAAGCAGCGTTAATTAAGGCCGCAATAATTTTGTCAGCCCTGCCGCCTTCTTCCCATATATAAAACTGGAGGTGGCAGGTAGACTGTGATGTTTCGATATCTTTGAGAATGGAGGTAAGAATTTCTTCCGGGGTATCGATGAGTTGCAGTTGATTCCCGGCCATTGCAGGGATCCCGACAAGGGTTTCAGCCTGAAGGTGGAGCGGTTTGCACTCGGGGTTGAGTGTATTCCAGGAGACAGGGGCTCTTTTTTTTAGAGTTTTCAACCAATGCTGGTAGTGGCTGTAGGATTTTCGTGCCCTTTCGATCCGTCTTTCAGGAATGCGGTTTTCACCAATGAGCAGGTAAAGAAAGCCGCCGATAAAAGGGATAAGCAGGATGACTACGAGCCATGCAAGTGAAACACCATAGGATCGCTTACGCATTATTACCCTTAACGAGAGGCCGATACGGATAAAAAAGTCAGCAAGCAGTATAATTACGGAGAACAGTGAATAGCTCCAGTGTAAGTCAGTAATTCCCATGATAGTTGTAATTTTGTCCTGTTTGTAAAGACTCGAATGTTCTATTTACGGGCTTTTGGTAAAATCAAGCGTTACTTTTACCTAGAGTCAGTACTGTCCGGTTAGAAAATTGCGTAGATTAATAACCGGCGCCACTGGCTGTCCTTTTCCGCTGTGACTGCAGATTTCTTGATTTTCAACTCTTATTTTCATCCTGTCTGAATCATGCGAGCTTCTCGCAGATAGCGTAGACTTCGAAGACTGATCCAGACAGGATGAAAATAAGAGTAAGAAAATACTACAAAATCTTCAGGATGACGCATAAAAGAACAGCCAGCGACGCCTACCGTAAAAACTTAACCGGACACCGCTGGCTTAGAGTACCATATTGGTTGTTATTTCAAACGATAAAAATTTCTATTTAATGGTAGCGTAATCAGTTGGATAAGTGGTAAATGTAATTTTGAGAACCAGTGATCGAAACCCTTAGCTCGTTAATTGACGGTTATGGCGGCAGGGAGCGTGAATCTAGAACAAGCATTACCAACGGAGTTAGAATGAATATTAAAGGTTTTTCATATTCAGCAGTTGCGGCATCCATCAAGTATCAGGGCAGGCTTGATCTGGGACTTATATATAGTGAAAAACCTTGTGTTACGGCAGGTGTTTTTACTACCAATCAGGTGAAGGCGGCACCGGTATTGATTGATATCAAGAGATTAAAGGAGGGGAGATCACAGGCTATCCTGGTTAACAGTGGGTGTGCAAATGCCTGCACCGGCCTGGAAGGGAAAAAGATTGGACTTGCCACGAGTAGCCTGGTCTCAAAAGCTCTCTCTATTCCCGACGATATGGTCCTGCTTTCTTCAACCGGTGTGATCGGTCAACAACTTGATATTTCCGCCTTTGAACAACATATGGATGAACTTGTAAATGGATTGTCCAGCGAAAACTTTGGAAAAGTTGCAGAGGCTATAATGACTACAGATACTGTGGTCAAAACGGCATATGCCAGTATTTTTATCGGTGGTAAAGAGGTAAAACTGGCGGGGATGGCAAAAGGTTCCGGCATGATTATGCCAAATATGGCTACCATGCTGGCCTTTATCACCACAGATGTCCAGATAAGTTTTCCTGAACTCCACAAATCGCTTCTTTTCGGTGTGGAGAGAACCTTTAACAGAATTACAATTGATGGTGATACAAGTACAAATGATATGGTTCTTGTGATGGCCAGTGGTAAAGCGGATAACCCATGGATTGACGGAGATTCTCCGGGAAATCAGTTGATTTTTCAGGATGCACTTGAAGATGTCTTGAAAGATCTTGCCCTGCAGCTGATAGCTGATGGCGAAGGTGCAACTAAAATGATTACTATACGGGTATGTGGAGCAAAGGAGAATTGTGAGGCTGAAAAGGTAGCAAGGACTATCGCGACATCAAATCTTGTTAAAACCGCTTTTTTTGGTGAGGATGCCAATTGGGGAAGAATTATGGCGGCAATCGGTCGGTCCGGGGTTCGAATATATGAGGAGCGTGTGGATATAGCTTTTGGGGATGTTCCAATTGTTAAAAATGGGTTATTCCTGGGAGAACAGGCTGAGAAAGAGGCGACTGAAATTTTAAAAGGTAAACAGTTCAGTGTCTGTATTGATCTCAAAGATGGTGCAGGGTGTGAAGAAGTCTGTACATGTGATTTTTCAGTGGATTATGTGAAAATTAATGCAGACTACAGGTCGTAATCCATATTAGTCCTAAGCCCTTACGCCTTTAAACCTTTAATCCTGCCCGCAGGGCATTATGTTGTGCAAAGTTATGGAAAAGAATAACGGAAATAAAGGATATGTGAAACAGCTCTATCTTATACGGCATGCCAAGTCCAGCTGGTCTCATCCTGAGCTGGCTGACTTTGACAGACCTTTGAGTAAGCGAGGAAAGGGGAATGGCTCTCTGATGGCGGGAAGGCTTGCATCACGTGGTATAATTCCACAACGCATTGTTTCAAGCCCGGCCAGGCGAGCTAAAAAGACAGCTCGGTATATGGCTAAAGGGACAGGTTTTAAAAAGAGAGAGATTATTTATGAAAGAGGGTTGTATTTTGCTGAATATCAGGAGGTTATATCTATAATAGAAGGATATTTCTGTGATGTTGAAATTTTATTTGTAGTAGGCCACAATTCAACTATTACTGATTTGGCGGAGAATCTTACAGGGGAGAATCTGTTCAATGTACCGACCTGTGGGGTTGTGGGTATTGAATATAGAGGGGGAAAAAGTTTTACGAATATTACAGAGTCAGGCTCTCTACTTTTTTTCGATTATCCTAAAAATACAGTTCCACAAAATGGGAAATAGTCTCAATAGAAACATATGAGGGACAGAGAAAAATATCCAGGATCGAAAAGAATTGTCCGATGCAGTAAATGTATCCATTACTATATAACATACGATCCGAAAAGACCTTACGGCTGCAGGGCCATGGGCTTTAAAAGTAAGAACACTCCTGCACATGTGGTATCTTCGAATTCAGGTATCATTTGTCAGCTTTATACGCAGAAAACTGAATCTGGAAACAGTTCAGTAGTTCGGGACAGATACAGTGGAAATTTAAATGGAGAGGGTTCTTGAATAAAAGAATATTGAATACAGGGGCACTGTTTTTTCTCTTTATGTTGATATTTTCCCCGGAGAGTCGGGGCGGCTGTTTGAAAGGTGACTGTCAAAACGGTAAGGGCGTGTACGAGGCTGCCGATGGCCGGCGATATGAAGGTGATTTCAAAAAAGGGGTTATTAACGGCCAGGGGACACTTTTTCTAACTGATGGAATAGTATATTCTGGACAATTTCAGGATGGCAGGTTTCATGGGAAGGGTGAACTGCATCACCCTGATGGCAGAAAATATGATGGTGAATTTTTTAAGAATGTCATCCATGGCAAAGGGACAATGATACGCGGTGATGGTACACAATATGTTGGCGAGTTCAGCCATGGACGATATCATGGCGAGGGTATTCTTCTCTCTTCTGACGGGCGTGAATATAACGGAGAGTTTCGTAACGGTATTATCGACGGAAAAGGAAAACTGAAGAACGCCGATGGAAGCTGGTTTGAAGGTATGTTTCATAACGGCAAACCCAATGGCACGGGTACCCGGAAATATCTGGACGGCAGCAGTTATTCGGGTGAAGTCCGCGGGGATAACAGGCATGGATATGGAGTGTTTCTTATTCCCGGTGGTGAAAAATACAAGGGTATGTTTGTTGATGATAAATACCATGGGGAAGGTACCCTCCAGTACAGTGATGGAAGAAAATATAGTGGGGAATTTGAAAATAATCTCAGCCATGGCCATGGTACGCTGGAGTATGTCGATGGATCGAGATATAAGGGTGGCTTTGTTAATGGATCCCCTGAAGGGGAGGGCAGGCATGAATTTACTGACGGTAGCGTGTATGAAGGTGAGTTCGCAGAGGGAAAGCGTAATGGTGTCGGAGAGCTTCTTTTTGCCGATGGGTCGCAGTATAAAGGTGAGTTTCTGGATAATAAGATGCATGGACAGGGCACAATTGTCTACAGTGACGGGAAGGGGTTCACGGGTCAGTTTGTGAATGGGCAGCCTCAGATCCAGGTAACAGAAAAAGAAGTCGAAAAAGGTGGAATTTTAGAAGAAAATATTGAACTGGCGGCAAAAGATCAGAAAGCATCGGAAAAGATAAAAACTGTAGAAAAAACGTTGCAGGCTGGCAGGTATTCTGTATTGGATGGAATTGTGACTGACGAAACCGGAGTGGGAGCTCCTTTTACCGGGAATGCACATATACTGTTTCCGGATGGAAAAGAGTATACGGGACAATTTCAGAATGGGATGATGCATGGGGATGGAAGACTTGAACTGC
>JAOZLO010000141.1 GCA_029934775.1 Desulfocapsaceae bacterium | reverse complement strand
GGGAACTTTCTGGCCTCCTGGTTTTTCAATCCACGGCAAAGGGTGTACCGTAATCCAGCCAAGACGGAGAGCAGGTTTAAACATAACCTGATATACCAAGTCTTTTCTGCTTGCCGGCTTTGAGACCGAGGTGACCTGGTACGCTACCTATTATTGTGGTAGAATCTACAAAATCATCTTGGCCAGAGGAAGCAAATGGGATACTCTTGATTAATCTGTCAGTGAATTTTGCCTGCATACGGTACTCCTTTTAGGTACCGTTTAGGTGTCATCTGACCTTAGCTTCTATGATTTTTCATGATAGGCAGAGAGTCCATAATTGAGAATTGCATCACGTAACTATCTGAAGGTACAGTTTTTTCATGAAATCTTTATGGCACAGGAAGTATCAGGCAGGATCGTATATTGGGTTAGGATTTCGTCTGTCTGTCAAGAACGCAAATTTTCTTTTTGAAATGCATCCGTGTTTACCGTAACACCCCACAAGAGGGGATATAAGTGCCATGCTGGTATACTTGAGTTTCTGATTCCAATACTGCTTCACGGTTTTTTGTTTTTTATACCCCTCAAGAGGGTACTCAACTGAGTTACAGCTTTTACAGAATAAGGCGCTAAGCAACATTATTATGAAAGTAGAAATTGACCACTACCTGAGACCGACATTTTATCTTGATTTCTATACCAGCGAAGTATCCCACTTTGCAGAATCTGCCTGTACAGCAACAGATTCGAAAATTAAAAAGGCTATCTCTCTTTACTATGCAGTACGAGACCTGATCAAATACAATCCTTATGATCTGCACTATTCCCGCACTGCAATGAGGGCAAGTTCAGTAGTCATAAAAAAGAGTGGCTTTTGTGTGTCAAAGGCTGTTTTACTGACTGCTGCAGCTCGCCAGCAGTCCATTCCCAGTCGTCTGGGTTTTGCTGATGTAACAAATCATCTGTCTACT
This sequence comes from Desulfocapsaceae bacterium, assembly GCA_029934775.1. Taxonomy (GTDB): domain Bacteria; phylum Desulfobacterota; class Desulfobulbia; order Desulfobulbales; family Desulfocapsaceae; genus Desulfomarina. Next base: position 6,251 of record JAOZLO010000141.1, on the reverse strand, counting down.
CCCAGGCTTAAGAAAATGATGGGGACAGATCTTTTTATCTATCATGGTTACACAGAAATGCTGTTGAATGGTACATGGGTTAAGGCTACACCGGCATTTAACCTGTCACTCTGCACTCGATTCAATGTTGTGCCACTTGAATTTGACGGCACCGCAGATTCAATATTTCATGAGTTTGATGCTCTTGGTCAAAAACATATGGAATATGTTCTTGATCATGGCCATTTTGCTGATCTCCCTTTCGATAGAATTTTTGCATCCTTCGATCAGACTTATCCCGATTTTTCAAAAAATTTCGCAGGGAAAAAAGCGATCGATTTTACTACCGAAGCTGCCATCCAAAGCAGTAGGGACATTAATAATAAAGAATGAAATACTTTTCTACACACAAATCACTGTAATATGTGATTCTAATTCTTCTGAGGGAAACGTATGAGTAATATGAGGTACTTTCTTCTGCTGATGGTTCTGTACCTGGCCATTGTCGCTGGTATTCTGGCGCTTCTTTACGAGCCTCTTCACGCCGCTTTTATGGCTAACTGGGGCTTTAATTCTGTAATTCTTGGTGCATTAGCAATAGGTATCTGCCTTAACTTCATTCGAGTTTTTATCCTTGAACCGGAAATAAAATGGATCGAGATCTTTCGCAGCGGCCAGTCCGGTCTTTCAGTGGCAGTAAGACCAAATCTCTTGAGACCACTTGCCAAACACCTGGAAGGATTACACAGGGACCACTTCAGCCTCTCAGCTCTTTCCCTGCGTACGGTTTTAGAAGGAATCCAAGGACGTCTAGATGAATCCAGGGAAATTTCCCGTTATATGATTGGCCTTCTGGTCTTTTTAGGGCTTCTTGGTACATTCTGGGGGCTTCTTGGTACAATTGGATCCGTCAGCAACGTAGTCGGTGGTCTTGATGTGGGTAATCGGGATTTCGCTCTTGTGTTTGAAACCCTGAAAGCTGGGCTCCAGGAACCATTAAAGGGCATGGGAACCGCTTTCAGTTCCTCACTCTTTGGACTTGGCGGGTCACTCATTCTCGGGTTCCTTGATATCCAGGCAAATCATGCACAAAACCGATTTTTCAATGAGATGGAGGAATGGCTCTCCGGTGTTACTCAACTGATCGACAATTCAGATAACAAACTCTTTGACGGAGGAGTAGACAATCAGATCGGAATACTCATCAATGAAATTCGCAAGAATAATCACACCATGACACAGTTCATGAAGGCTGATCCCAAAAATGATGGAGAAGATGAGCCAGTTGTCACAACCAAGATAGTATAGGATTATATTATGGCATATGGTTCACGTCATACTCAGCAATCTATAAATATCTGGCCCGGTTATGTTGATGTACTTTCAGCTTTGCTCATGGTTCTGATATTTGTCCTTCTGATTTTCACCTTTTCTCAGTTTATACTCAGTGGTATCCTTTCAGGGCAGTCAACTGAACTTGAATCTCTTCATGAACGTATTGCAGCAATTTCACTGCAGCTCGGGCTTGCAAAGAAAAAAAACAGGGAACTCAACACCAGCATTTCTATTCTGTCTTCAAGAATTGATGGACTTACCGTTGATAAAATAGATTTAGAAGGAGAAGTTGGCTCACTCAGCCGGAAGAATCAGAAAGACCAAGCGTATATAGCTGTTCAGCTAAAAAATATTGCAAGTTTACAACAGGACATTAATGCACTGCGTACTTTACGAGAAGAGTTGGAGATGGAAATTCAGGCTGTCGTAGCCTCGCTGGAATCGGAAAAAAAAGTTGTGTTGGCTTTTCGTGATCGAACGAAAGCCCTTCAGGCGCAACTGGCAGACGAAGAGGAAAAAACCTTACTGGCCCAAAAAGATATTGACCAGCGTGATATCCGAATAGAGGCTCTCTCTGCTTTGATAGGTGAGCAACAGCAGGCACTTGAGGAGCAGGTGCAGCTGAGTGCGGATTCCAGAGCCAAAATGGCACTGCTGCACCAGCAAATAACAATCCTGCAGAGTCAACTCGAAGAAATCAGCCAGGCCCTTGTCCATGCAGAAACAGAGAAATCAGACCAGGCAAAAGAGATCGAAGACCTTGGTGAACGGTTAAATATTGAACTTGCCCGCCGCGTCAGCGATCTTGAACAGTATCGTTCTGATTTCTTTGGCCGCCTGAGACAAATATTGGGCGACAATCCCTTCGTAAAAATAGAGGGAGATCGTTTTGTTTTTCAAGCTGAATTTTTATTCCCATCCGCTTCGGCAGATCTTGGCGAAGGCGGAAAAGAGCAGCTCAGCCAAATAACATCTATTTTAAAAGAACTGACCACTCTTATCCCGGACGACATTAACTGGATTATCCGCATAGATGGCCATACCGATCGTCAGCCAATCAGATCCCCCTATTTTGCATCAAACTGGGAACTTTCAACCGCCCGCGCGGTCTCAGTTGTACGTTTTTTTGCCGAACAGGGGATTCCTGAAAATCGAATGGCAGCAACGGGATTCAGTAAATTTCATCCCATCGACCCAGCAGATACGCCAGAGGCTTATAGAAAAAACAGGCGAATTGAAATAAAACTTACCTCAAGGTAAAGCAACTAACACCCCACAAGGAGGGTAGTCTGTTTAGCTGATTTTAACTACAGTACGACCACGTATTGTTCCGGAAAGAATCGCTTCTGCCACTGCTGGTACTTCTTCAAGAGTAATCTCATTGCTCAAAGTATCCAGCTTGCTAAAGTCAAGATCTTCTGCAATGCGCTGCCAGGCCTGTTTACGCTTTGCAACTGGCGCCATCACTGAATCAATGCCGTAAAGAGCGACCCCTCGTAAAATAAATGGTGCAACCGAGGTTGGCAGTTCCATCGACTCTGCAAGGCCGCAGGCAGCAACAGCCCCGCCATATTTAATCTGACTTAAGACATTGGCCAGTGTATTGCCTCCTGCGACATCTATCCCCCCTACCCACTGCTCTTTGTCAAGCATCCGCGCCTTTTTTGAAAAGTGCTCCCTGTCAATGACTTTGACTGCACCGAGGCTTACAAGATAATCATGCTCATTGCTGCGGCCGGTAACAGCCACTACGTCATATCCAAGTTCACTTAAAATAGAGATAGCCACACTGCCAACGCCTCCTGCAGCGCCTGTTACCAGAATATTGCCACTTTCCGGGGTAATCCCGTGGTTTTCCAAGGCCAGTATACAGAGCATTGCGGTATACCCTGCCGTACCAACTGCCATGGCCTGCCTGGTTGTGATACCACTCGGCAACGGTATCAACCAGTTGCCGTCAACCCTTGCGACTTCACTGAAACCACCGCTGTGTACCTCTCCTACGCCAAAACCATTAAGTATAACCTTATCACCAGCACTGAATTCGCTGTTCTCAGATGCGGTTACGGTGCCCGCAAAATCAATTCCGGGAATTAAAGGAAAGCGTCTGACAACAGGTGCTTTAGCGGTCATCGCCAGCCCGTCTTTATAGTTAACTGCTGAATATTCGACCTTTACTGTGACATCGCCGTCCATAAGATCAGATTCAGTCAATGTTGTCAGGGCCACTTTCTGACCATCCTCATCTTTTGTTATTTGATAGGCACGAAATGTGTTAGACATATTAATACTCCTCCTGTTTGCGAATTAGTTGCGTCCAGTACTCAGCCTCCTAGGAACCTGTCCGAGAATGCATTTAACCCCAACTCTTCGTTATTTCCTGAAAAATAATGCTCGAAATATTACGTATATGGCTGCGCTTATTTTTCTATAAAACCTCGATTTGAGAAAAAATGCCTATTCTCGGACAGCCTCCTAGCCAACTACGCCAAGGGCGGTCAACTGTTGAAAAAGTTGATCTTTAATCAAAACACCATTTTTCCTCGCCTCTTGACGCAGTCCCAGGCGCCTGGCACCGGGTAAGCGAGTATTTTCCTGTCCAAGAATTGCTTCCATCAGGATTTCAAGGCGTAAAGCAAATGCATCTCCTGACAGAGGGCCGGGATCTATTGCTATGAGCAGTTGACCCACACCGGGTGATTTTCCTTCAGCGGTAAAAAAAGAGCTTGCCTCAAAACCAAAATTCGCAGCAGTGAGGCCAGCAGCAAGAATCTCCACCATAAGTACCAGTGCTGCACCCTTGGCATCGCCCATTGGCAGCATGGATCCGGCCATAGCTGCTTTCGGATCAGTTGTTGGATTGCCTTCAGCATCCACGGCCCAACCCTCAGGGATCCTGCTTCCCTCCTGTTCAGCCACCATGATTTTACCCCGAGCAACCTTACTTAAAGAAAGATCAATTACAAGTGGCTCGTGATTGTGCCTGGGAGCAGCAAAGGCTATGGGGTTGGTGCCAAAAATACCCTGATTACCGCCCCAGGGTGGTATTGCTTTCGGTGTATTGGCGAACATCAGGCCAATTAAACCCTGGCTGGCCAAAGCTTCCATAAAATAGCCGGCAGCACCGCAATGATGGGAGTGTGTTACTGCAGCCACTGCAATACCTGTGGTGGTTGTCAGCTCAGAGAGTTTTTCAACTGCCAGAGCCAGGGCCGGATATGCGAAACCGTGACGCGCATCGATACGTATTGCCGCATCTGCCACGGACCTCACTTCCGGCTGAATCTGGCCATCAACCTTGCCACTCGCAGCCTGCCCGCAATAGGAGGGAAGACGCGACATTCCATGCCCTTTAAGGCCATCAGCTTCGGCAGCCACCAGGGCTTTAGCAACATAGCCTGCATTATTGGTACTGGTATTGTGAGCGCAAAGTGCCTTCACAGCGATCAAGTTCAACTGGTCTAGACTGTGTCTCATCTCAGACATCAGGAGGCCTCCAGTACTTTGAGCACATTTTCCATGGTAACTTGGCTGACACGTTGATTGGATTCAACGGTTACACCGCCGATATGGGGAGTAAGAATCAAATTAGGTATATCTGCAAATTGAGCTGCAACATCCATAGTAAGAGGTTCTGATTCGTATACATCCAACGCAGCCCCGGAGATTTGTCCTGATTTCAAAGCAGCAACCATAGCCTTTTCATCCACAACTCCTCCTCGGGCAGCATTAACCAGCACTGCACCTTTTTTCATATTGGCAATGGCACCGGAATCGAGTAAATGACGTGTGGCATCACTCAGAGGAACGTGCAGACTGACGGCATCTGACTGCTCGAGAAGTTGTTCCAGTTCGCCAACTCTGGCAAAACTATCCCAGCATGAATCATCAGCAGGGACAAAAGGATCATATGCGATAACCGTCATACCCAGCAATTGAGCAAGTTTTGCCGTTACACGGGCAATCTGCCCAAAACCTATAAGACCGAGAGTTTTTCCGGCTGTTTCACGTCCCATTGCCTGACTGCGTGGCCACTCCCCACTCAACATCTGCTCCCGGAATGAAAAGGAACCGCGCAACAGTGTCATCACACTCACAACGACCCATTCCGCAACGGCTGCATCATTAGCCCCGGTTGCAGGACAGACTGTCACCTTTCGCTCCCTGCAGACATCAAGATCAATATTATCCAGACCGACCCCTAATCGTCCCACAACTTCCACGGCCGGAGCATGATTCAAAAGCTCAGTGTCTACTTGAGTGCGATTTCTAACAACTATTGCGCGTGCCTGTTCAATTGCATGCAGAAGCTCATCCCTACGATCTACAAGGTTGGGATCATATAAAATCTTGTATTTCTTTCCGATGGCATCGAAAGATGCCTGATCCATAAATTCCGTAATAACAATATCGCTCATAAACAACTCCAGGTGAAATAGATTTAGGGGTGTTAGTCAAATAATATGCCTACAGGTAATGGCACTAACAGTAACTTGCTGAAAAGGATATAAAAACCCGCTACCACACTGACTGCAATCAGAGGATAAAGGAATTTCCTTGCCGAGGTCCACTCATCGTACATGGCAATAAGCATCAGTAACAGAAATGTGGCAATACCCGATAATAAAAAGCCCAGCCAGGGCATGAGCATGCAACTGATAAGCATAACTGCAATCAGTGCTATACGTCTGCCACTGGATGCATTCCCATCGACTTTTTTTATGCCTTTAACAGGTCGCAGCAGGTTCCAGACAATCAATATGAGGCTGAATAAAATCAAAGCAAAGGCAATAGCCCGTGGGAAGACATATGAGTCAGAATCCAGCATGGTTGTGGTGTCCCACAGCGCAATAAAAGCACCTATAATAAACAGACAGGCAAGCACAATAGCCGCCATATCTCTTCCCTGAGCAGCATTTTGATTATTTTGCATTGGA
>JAOZLO010000140.1:5528-7216 GCA_029934775.1 Desulfocapsaceae bacterium | reverse complement strand
GTTTGACGGGTATGACACTGTAATAACGGTGGGGGGAAACGATGTCAGGGATGAACTCTATTTCGCCCTGAAGGGAAAGGTTAAAGAACTCTTCCGGGTGGGTGACTGCCTGGCTCCCAGGAAAACCGACATGGCGATTCTTGAAGGACATCGTCTTGGTAGGATGTTGTAGCAACTCTTTGAATTAAGGGCTGGGGCAGAACAAACAAACCAATAGAAGACATCGTAAAATCATGCTTGAGAATATCTGGATAATAGCCCAAACCCGAGAGGGTGTTGTTGAGAAATCCACCTTTGGGTTGATTGGCGAGGCACGTCGTTTACTGACAGACTCTGGAAAAGATGGTCAGGTGACCGTTGTGGTCATCGGCATCGAGACGAAGTCAGAGCTGGTGGTATTAGGTTGTCAGGGAGCAGACAGAGTTATTTCTGTTCAATGTGGGGAAGTGACTTGCTGTGAAGGAGAGTTGCATGCTGAGATACTGTCTAATCTGTATCACAAACACCACCCCTCATGTGTGCTGATGTGTCAGACACCGGAAAGCATCGATCTCGGCCCCCGGCTGGCAGCCTTACTCGACACACCCTTTATAAGCGGTGCTGTTGATTTGAAGATCAACGATCAGGGGGTGGCCCATGCCATCCGCATGATCGCTAACGGCTATTTATATGAAGAGCTAATCTTTCATTGCAGTCCCTCGCCTGTTATCTCATTTCAACCGTCTGTTTTGACGCCTTTAGGGCCACTGTCCGACACTGATTGTTTAATTATATCCGAGCACCCTCATATTGATCCGGCCAGGCTCAAAACAAAAATTCTGCAGGTTATTGCTGCCAATCCAGAGAATCTCAACCTGGAAGAGGCGGACATTATCGTAGTGGGGGGAAGGGGCGTGGGGGGAGACGAAGAGTTTTCAATCATTCATGAACTGGCCGAAGCCATCGGTGGGTCCGTTGGTGGCAGTAGACCGGTGATCGACCAGGATATTCTCCCTTTTGAACGGCAAATTGGTCAAACAGGCAAGGCTGTCGGGCCGCGTTTATTGATAGCCTGTGGTGTTTCTGGTGCCAACGAATTAACTGTTGGATTTGAAGATGCGGAAATAGTGGTGGCTATCAACATCGACCAGCGGGCCAGAATATTCCGCTTTGCTGATCTCAGTATTGTCGGTGACGTTCAGCAGGTGATACCTCTGCTTCAGGCACGCCTACCAGAATACCAGAAGGATAGAAACAGATTGCCATGATGAACATACTCATTTTTGATGTTTTGGTTGCAACCACTGCCACTGCCCTTATCGCCTTTAAAGCAGTGGAATTACAGCAGGCCTTGAAGTTAGGCAGGGAGGAAGAGTTGAGCGGTACTCTTCGGGCAGTGGTACGTTGCCTTGTCGGCAGGGGTAGAACCCTAAATATATATGATGGCGGCCTTGCCTATATGATCCTGATGGCACTCGGTGGCGTGTATATAATGGCTGAAATTGCTCTTTCCATTCTGACCTTTCAGCCGACCTTTCTGTTGTTGATATCTCTAGGGGTGAGCATCCTTGTCTTTTTAGGAAGCCTCTGCTTTATAGGGTTTTCCGTGATCCTGAAAATTCGGAAAGGATATTGGATGGATATGCTGCCAATATTCGCTTTGTTTCTTATTTCCCTCACCCGCATTTTCCAATACATGCTGGATAGTG
>JAOZLO010000140.1:2622-5518 GCA_029934775.1 Desulfocapsaceae bacterium | reverse complement strand
ACCTCTTTTACTCTCTTGCCATTCTCTTCGCTGTCGGTGCCTTTCCACATAGCCTCGCCTCATTTTTAAATATTTATTATAAAAATCGTGGCCCCATGGGCAAGACTCGACCCCTCTTGCTAGCTACGGATTCCCTGGGAGCAGCTACAGTTGAAGATCTGTCCTGGAAAAGTATATTGGATGCTCAGGCCTGCGCGAATTGTGGTCGTTGTGAGAACAATTGCCCTGCCTCTTTATCGGGTAAACGCCTTTCCTCCCGGGAAATTGTCCAGAAGGTCCTGCGCCAGACCCGCGCTACTTTAAAGAACTCATCTCCTCAACATCTACACGATGCAATCTCCCAGGAGGAGATCTGGGCATGCAGCATGTGCATGGCCTGTGTGAAGAATTGCCCTCTCTATATTGACCATGTTGGTATTATCTTAGAGTTAAGACGTAATAGTGTGCTGCAGCAGGCCCAATTCCCGGCTGAAACCCACACAATGCTCAGAAATCTTGAACTCTACGGGGATGTGCAGGGAGAAGGGGCAGCGAACCGACAGCAATGGGCTTTGGATCTCTCACTTCCACTGGTAGCTGAGGCGAGGAAGCCCGAATATTTACTCTGGTTCGGCTGTTCTCCGGAGTATATCCTCAATTATCAAACAACCATCAAAAATATGGTTAATATTCTGCAGACAGCAAAGGTTTCATTTGCTATCCTTGGTAAGGATGAACTCTGTTGCGGAGACCCGGCTCGAAGGTTGGGCGAAGAAGATATTTTTCAAAATATAGCCAGGAAAAACATACAAAAACTGGATGATTTGGGAATCAAAAAAATCATTACCATTTGCCCCCACTGTTTCAACACCATGAAACATGACTATCCTGAATTTAACGGTACCTTCCAGGTTCAGCATGTCGTTGAACTGGTAGAGCAACTGATAGATGAAGGCAGGCTTGAGTTAAAGTACCCGATTCATAAAAAAATAACGCTGCATGACCCATGCTACCTGGGGAGGGTTAACAATCTATCGGCCGGAATCAGAAAAATTATCACCGCAATTCCTGGGATCGATTTCAAGGAATTACCAAGAAATAGCGAAAATTCTTATTGTTGTGGTGGAGGCGGTGCTCAGATGTGGCTGCACGAAAGTCCTGGAAATCGGATCTCCACTCTCAGGGTCCAGGAAATTATTGCAGCAGACTGCCAGGTAACCGCCACGGCCTGCCCATATTGCCTGTCCATCCTGGGGGAAGAGATGAAAAGTTGTGACGAATCTGGGAAGTTTAAGTTTATGGATGTTATCGATATGGCAGCGTATTCTATTGGTTGCAACTACGGAGAATGACAGAATGCGAATCATTGTATGCATCAAGCAGATACATCATGTTTTTGGCAGAACCGGCAGAGATTCAATAAACAATTTTGTCACCGACAGAGATGAGGTCTATTGCATCAATCCATTTGATGGCGCAGCTCTGGAGCTCGCTCTTGGTGTGAAGGACTCTGTAGAGGGGGTGGAGGTTATTCTGTTGACTTTAGGCCCTGTTGTTGCTGAATCGGATTTGCGACGGTGCTGTGCCATGGGTGCTGACAGGATCTGTCAGATTGATAACAATGATAGTGTCGATGGCTGGACAAAATCAGTACTACTTGCAGATGCTTTACAAAAACTGAAGGGCGAGCTGGTTTTTTGCGGGGAAAAAGCCATGGACAGCCAGAGTGGTCAGACAGGACCTTTTATAGCCTCTCACCTCGGACTGCCATTCGTCTCGCGGGTGACGGATATTACTGTTTCAGGAACTGGTTCGCCTGCAATAGCTGAAAGAAACAGTGGTCGGGGAAAACGTGAAATTGTCGAGTGTGGTCTACCCGCAGTTTTTGCAGCAGCACTTGGCCCTAAAATTCCCCGTTATCCCTGCTACGAAAATAAACGGCGGCTTGGACAATTGCCAATTCACAAGCTGTCCGCTAAAAAGACAAGAGATTCCAGGGTAAAATCTACCCGTATTTTTTCACCGCGGCCTCGGCCCAAGCAGGTTGTCCCCCCGGATAGCAGTCTTCCTTCCCATCAAAGGATAGAGCAGCTTCTGCGAGGCAGCAGCGTTGAGAAAAAAGGGGAAATGGTAACAGGTAGTCCTGAGCAACAGGTTGAGAGAATCCTTTCTTTTCTGATAGAAAAAGATTTTTTGGGTTCTGCCGAAAAAGACGCAGAAAGCCTTCAGCCTTCCAGTATCAATCGTTGATGAGCTCTTCACTGGCCTTTCGCCTGCGCGCCTCCGTACGATTGTATACTGAGACCGACGGCCTTATCCTGGTCTTGGCATATCCTTTAAAATTCATTTACATAGATAAGTTCTGGCAGTCCGTTTTTACAGCTCTGTCAACCGGAGAATATGTCTCTTTTCAAAAAATCAACTCCTTGATTTCCCACATAGATCATTTGACTCTTGAATTTTTTCTCAGCAAACTGGTCCGTAGAGGTTTTCTGGAACAGCAGGGGTATGCGCTGCAGGAAATCTATCCGTCTGTCTCGATAATAATACCGGTGAGGAACCGACCTCTGGAAATCAGGGCCTGTCTCACCTCTTTAGGGCAACTCAATTACCTACCAGAGAAAATTGAAATTATTGTGGTTGATGATTGTTCGTCTGACGCCACGCCGGAAGTGGTCAGGGAATTTCCAGCAGTCACCCTCCTGGCCCTGAAAAAGCACAGGCAAGCCTCTTTTTGTCGCAATGTGGCAGCCAGCCATGCTAAAAATCAGATTCTTGCCTTTATTGATTCAGACTGCGAGGCAGATTCTGACTGGCTGCTCGCTCTTACCCCCGCATTCAGGGAAAATTCCGTGGCTGCCGCAGGAGGAATGATTGACTCATTTTATAATAATAATCAACTGGATCGATATGAAAA
>JAOZLO010000140.1:0-2612 GCA_029934775.1 Desulfocapsaceae bacterium | reverse complement strand
TGAAAAAGTACAGTCATCCCTGATCATAAGCTCCAGCTATAAACGTTCTGACAGGTTGGATCCCTTTTTTTATGTGCCCTCCTGTAATTTTCTTGTCAGGAGGGAATGCTTCATGGAACTTGGCGGCTTCAAAAACGATCTACATGTGGGAGAAGATGTGGATTTATGCTGGCGGATTCAAGACATAGGCTTACAGGTGGATTACCACCCGGTCGGTATCATCTTTCATAAGCACCGAAACCGGTTAAAAAGTTTTTGCAGTCGCCGCTTTGATTACGGCACCTCCGAACCTCAATTACAAAAACTCCACGAAGGCAGACGGAAAAAAATGGGTTGCCCGCCGTCAATTGCTCTTTTCTGGCTTTCCATTGCAAGTCTTTTATTTACCGGGAACCTTTCCTTTATTCCTCTGGCTCTGGCTGTTCCTCTTATTCATTCTCTGCTCAGGTATAGAAAAATACGTAAGGCCAATGCGCCCGTCAGTTTCCTTAAAGTTGTGATGGCGATATTAAGAAGCTACTGTGCCTGGTTGTACCACTTATGTTCGTTTATCTCGAGATACTACCTCCTGGTCAGTCTGCCATTTATCATTCTTATGCCACTGTTATTTTATGGAGTAGCTGTGATGCATGTCATTGCCTGTTTTGGCCAATACAGTATCAAAAAGCCACGGCTGACTTTTTTGGTCTTTTTCTTCTATTTTTCCGTGGAACAACTTTCTTATCAAGCTGGCGTCTGGTGGGGCTGCATGCAAAACGGTTACTTCGGGTCAATTTCCCCCAAACTGCTTTTTTCCATCAAACATGTATCGTGAGGTAATCAATATGCAGAGCCGAATTGTCAGTTCAGATCTGCACCCACCCCATAGTCTCACTCTCATGATTACGAACAGATGTAACCTTAAGTGTCTCCATTGCTGGCCCGAATCCGGTTCGTCAGCCGACTGCAGTCATGTGGACAAAAAAAAGTTGCTGGCAATGATTCGAGATTTCCGTAAACTGGGAATTGAGAAGGTGTGTTTGACGGGGGGGGAACCTCTTCTTCATCCTCACTGGTTTGATATAGTGTCGTTTTGTTGTGCGGAGCCTGGAATTAAAGAGGTATCTCTACAGACCAACGGTACATTACTAACCGAAGCACATGTCCGGGAACTGGCATCTTTAGTCCATCATAACCTGACCATCCAGGTGAGTATTGAAGGGTCACAAATCGACACCCATGACAAGATAAGGGGACCCGGAGCCTTTCAGTCTGCGATACATGGCCTTACCCTCCTTGCCGAAGAGGGCTTGGCAAACCAGACCATGGTGGCGCTCACAGAGACACAAGACAATTTTTTAGAGATACCCGCCCTCCTTAAACAACTCAACTCCCTTGGAATCAGTCAATTTACCAGCGGCACTCTGGTTTATGGCGGCAGGGCTGCAAGGACAGAATGCAAATGTCTCAAGCCGCCCACACCTTCTCAATATAAAGAAATATTACATCGTTTCCACACAGACCTTACCTTCAAAGAACTCTATGTAAAAATGGCGAATATCGCTCCATTGGAATGGCATCTCGGCAAATCAACTCCTGTAGAGCCAGGCTGTGTGTTTATGAAAAATCCTTATATCAAAGCGGATGGAACCCTGCATCCCTGTGTGATGTTCCAGGTTAACAAATATGCTGCCCATGATATTTATGAGCGCCCGATCATGGAAACTCTCGATACAATCATACCGAAATGGGCTGCACTGCGACAGCGCAGTCGACAAAGAGCAATAGATCTGCAGCCATGTGAAATATGTCCAGGGAGGTTGCATTGCAATGGTGGTTGCATGGGCAGGGCATACGCAGCACAAGGCACACTTATGTCTGTGGAAGACCGTTGCCACCTGAGGAAGGAGGTATACAAATACCCCTCCCCTCCCCTGAATGAGGGAGGGCTTTCCTCCCTTCGGGGGATTGAAAATTTTATCGGATAACATGATAATACAATCGTAATTTTTATTAAGGTATTGAGAGACCGGTGTTCGGCCATTCGGCAAAACACAGAGTTGTAATCAGTCCCATCTGAATGGGATATATGTTTGGAGAATATATTCAACAATTAACGGCTAACTTTGTTTTTAAGTCCTCCTTGGTAAAAACCAAGATTAAACCACAACCCTTTAAGGAGAATATCATGTATTCATTTGAAAAATTCAGGGCAACGTATCACGAAGAAATTAAGCAATTTCCGATGCACGTTATTGGTGGCTTTAATGGAACCGAGGCAATTGGCTGGGGTGCGGTCAAAATGACAGGCGACCAATGCGTACAAGCTGGAATCAAACATGCTCTGTTAGTGACCACAGGCTTAAAGGGTACGGGTATTATAGAAGAAGTTCAATCTATTTGCACACATGCAGGTGTTGAAACAACCATATTTAAAGTAGGCCAAACAAATCCAAGAGAAGAAGATGTTTTTAATGGGCTTAAGGCTTTCCAGGACTCTGGTGCCGATGGTTTTCTCAGTGTAGGAGGTGGTACCTCTCACGATACTACTAAAATGATACGAATGATGCTGGCCAACCCTGAAGTTAGTGATATGAAAGAGAAAGCAGCTGTGCTTGATCCTAGTTTCATGG
>JAOZLO010000008.1:14452-21330 GCA_029934775.1 Desulfocapsaceae bacterium | reverse complement strand
AGGACACAGAGAAAAATCTCTGTGCTCTCTGTGTCCTCTGTGGTTTAAGTTTTTTGTTTTTTATACCCCTCAAGGGGGTACTGAACTGAGTTACAGAAGTTCAGGAGTAAGGTTCTAAAGTGGGTAAATTATACGAGAGGTTTTTGGATGGCAAGAATAACATGTGAAGATTGTTTAGAACAAATTGGTGATGATAACCGTTTTAATCTGGTTCATCTCACAGTAAAGCGCGTAAAACAGCACCGCCACGGCGAACCGTTTCTGGTTGAAGGGAAAAACAAAGAAATTGTTATGACTTTGCGTGAGATTGCAGCAGATGAGGTGCGGTTTGATAATATTGATCAACTGCCGGACCTGGGAAAGAATGATTTGGCTGAGGAAGTTGATCCGGAAAAAGAATCTGAAGCAGTTTGAGGTGTGTTGATCTGTCATGAGTATTGATTATTACGAAACTTTATTGGTCAGCAGAGATGCCGACAGCGGTGTAATTAAAAAAGCTTATCGAAAGCTTGCAATGAAATATCACCCTGATCGCAATCCGGATGATAATGCTGCTGAAGAACAGTTCAAACTCTGTACCGAGGCATACGAAGTACTGAGTGATAATAAGAAGAAACAAATCTATGACACTTATGGCCACGATGGTCTCAAAAACAGTGGTTATAGTGGTCCAGGTAATGCCGAAGATATTTTTTCAAGTTTTGGCGATGTTTTCGGTGATCTTTTCGGGTTTGGGGGGGGCCGTACCCGTGAACGAAGCGATGGCCCTGTCGCGGGCAATGATCTGCGTTACGATGTGGAAATAACCTTCCTGGAGGCAGTTCATGGTGTCGGTAAAGAGGTAGAGTTGAACCGAAGAGATACCTGCTGGACCTGTGAAGGGAGCGGCAGCAGGCCTGGTCATAAGAAACAGGTTTGCCCGAGTTGCAACGGACGGGGCCAGGTTATCCGGTCCCAGGGATTTTTCCAGGTAAGCTCAACCTGCCCGCAGTGTCACGGTGAAGGGCAGTTTGTCACCAATCCCTGCAGTGACTGCAGCGGCACAGGCCTGGTAGAAAAAACAAAGAAGGTGGTTTTGAAAATACCAGCCGGAGTTGACACCGGTGCAAGAATGCGTCTTCGCGGTGAGGGGGAGGGTGGTAAAAAAGGTGGCCCTTCCGGTGACCTTTATGTTGTGATTCATGTTGAAGAGCACGAATTTTTTAAAAGAGACGGGAACACAATTTACTGTCGCCTGCCGATTCCAATGGTTAAAGCGGCACTTGGTGGATCTGTTGAAGTGCCGACTATATATGGAAAAAAGAACGTCGATATCTCTGCAGGAAGCCAGTCTGGAGAGGTTATCACCCTTCGTAATGAGGGGGTGAAAAATCTCCGGGGAGGAGGTAAGGGCAACATGGTAGTGGAAATTCAAGTTCTTACACCGACTAAACTCTGCAGTGAACAGAAAAAGATGTTGCAGGAATTTGATAAATTGTGTCAAAAACATGGCCAGCATAAGGAGCAAGAGGGTTTTTTTAAGAGGTTGTTTGGAGAACTCTTATAATGACGATAGATAAAAAGCCTTTATTCAGCCATTTTGATGAAAGTGGTAACGCCCGAATGGTCGATGTGGGCAGCAAGGAAGAGACTACCAGGATTGCCTATGCAGGTGGTAATATCAAGATGTCGGTGAATGCCTTTGAGCTTGTAAAAACAGGTTCCATGGCAAAAGGTGATGTTTTGGGAATCGCCCGGATCGCCGGAGTGCTGGCTGCAAAAAAGGTTGATGAACTCATCCCTCTGGCACATCCACTGATGATTACCAAAGCAAATATCGATTTTACCTTAAATGATACTGATTGTTCAATTGACATCTTTGCCACTGTCGGCATAACCGGGAAAACAGGGGTGGAAATGGAAGCATTGACCGCTGTATCTGTTGCTGCGCTGACAATATATGACATGTGTAAGGCTGTCGATAAATCGATGATTATCAGCGATATTCGCCTGATTAAAAAAACGGGCGGTAAAAGCGGGACGTATCTCCGCGATAAAGAATAATAAATTATAGTGATATCAGCTGTCAGTAACTGATAATTTTCAGGTGCGGGTTTATCGCAACAGAGGCCCGGCCTTTTCCCGTTCATCGGGGTCAGGAGAGAGGAATGGATAAAGAACAAGTGGAAAAATTTCGATCCCAACTGTTAGAGAAACGGGATGGAATTCTTGCAGAAGCTGGAAAGACGCTGACAGAAATGACTGATCAGACAACCAATATACCTGATCCTAATGATCGGGCAACGATAGAATCCGGAAGAAGTTTTGAGTTGCGAATTCGGGCCAGGGAGCGTAAACTTCTTGCTAAAATTGAAGAGGCTATTGGTCGGTTGGATGAAGGTGAATATGGGATCTGTGACGGATGCGGCGAAAATATTGGAATCAAGAGGCTTGAGGCCCGTCCTGTAACAACATATTGTATTGATTGTAAGACACTCCAGGAAACTAAGGAAAAATCCCAAGGGAAATAATACTGCATGCCTGAACTGCGTAAAGATCCTGTTCTTGGAAGATGGATAATTATTGCAAAGAACAGGGGTAAACGACCGACTGATTTTCCTATAGAAGATTCTCCGGTGACCGGAGGATTTTGTCCACTCTGCCCAGGGAATGAAAGTTTTACTCCTCCCGAGGTTCTCTCGTTCAGTGGAGGTGATGACCCCTCAAATCAATCCGGCTGGCAGGTGCGTGTTGTACCCAACAAATTTCCCGCCCTCGTCATAGAAGGTGATCTGGCAAAAGAGGGGATAGGGTTATACGATAAAATGAATGGGATCGGTGCTCATGAGGTGATTGTTGAGAGTCCGAACCATGACGAGTCATTTTCTGATCTTCCACTTGAGAGGATGTGCCTGGTTTTCCAGGCGTACAGGGAACGGATTCTTGATCTTGAGAAAGACTCCAGATTTAAATATGTGATGGTATTTAAAAATCACGGCCAAGCGGCCGGTGCCTCTCTGGAGCATTCACATTCTCAACTTATAGCACTGCCTATAGTGCCGCGGATGATAGTATCTGAACTGCAGGGGGCGGAGTCATATTATAACTACAAGGAACGTTGTATATATTGTGATATAATTCGACAGGAAATAAATCAGGATGAAAGGGTTGTCTGTCAGAATGAGTTGTTTATAACAATTATGCCTTTTGCACCCCGTACTCCATTCGAGATGTGGATATTGCCTAAAAACCACAGTTCATCTTACCGCAGGCAAAGTGATGCTGAACTTTTTTCGCTGGCCGAACTGGTCTCCAGATCTTTAAAAATGCTTACAACCTGTATCCCAAATGTACCATACAATTTTGTACTGCATACAGGGCCGTTGCGCACAGATGGATTACTTCATTTTCACTACCATTTTGAGATTGTACCGAAGTTAACATCTATCGCAGGGTTTGAATGGGGATCCGGTTTTTATATCAACCCGATGCCGCCGGAAGAGGCGGCAGCATTTTTGCGAGAATCTCTGGAGAAGGCTGAAGAAGGAGAAACAGATGAAAAAAATACTACTGGTTGACGATGAAAAAAATATTCTGATAGTCTATCGCGAAGAATTTGAAGATGCCGGTTATCAGGTGATTTCAGCATCCAACGGAGAGGAAGGTCTTACCCGATTCAGGGATGACAAACCGGATATTGTTATTCTGGATATTTTGATGCCGGGCATGAATGGTATTGAGGTGTTACGAAAAATGAAGATGCTGGACTCTGCTGTGCCTATTATTTTGAGCAGTGCTTATCAGCAATTCAAACATGATCTGGGAACATGGGCTTCTGATGCATACATTGTAAAGTCCGGAGATATCAGTGATCTGAAAAGTGCTGTCAGGAGTTTACTTGGTGAAGAGACTCCTCAATAGTTGGTGTTGAAGCGCCATACGTCATTACTATGAAAGATATACAGAGCCTGTCGGACAGCAGGAGAATCAACATCAAGAAAGTTGGTGTCAAAACCGTCTCCTATCCAATAACTGTCCTTGATAAAGCACAAAGCCGTCAGCATACTATTGCTACTGCCAACATGTATGTGAATCTGCCCCACAAATTTAAGGGAACTCATATGAGCAGGTTTGTGGAAATTCTCAATGAGTTCCATGGTGAAATTAATCTACAGAGCTTCCATCGAATACTTGAAAAAATGAAGACCAGGCTTGAGGCAGAGGCCTCTCATCTGGAGCTGGATTTCCCCTATTTTCTTCAGAGAAAGAGAAATGGTGAAACTTTGGGACTTGGCAATTACCAGTGCTCAATGCATGGTTCGCTTGAAGCAGTTGACGACCTTAAACTCCAGGTGGAAGTACCCATCAGTCTTCCCATTGTCGAAGAAAAAAACAACAGTCTGCCAGGGTCAATGGGGAACTGGGGAAAAGCTGAGGTCAGTGTTCGGTTTCGCCAGTTTTTCTGGATCGAAGATATTATTACTCTTATTGAAGAAGCGGTTAGTGAAGAGATAAACACCTTTTCGTCAAGGGTTCGGAAGATCTTGTCTGTTGAGGAGCTTACCCGCAGAGTTGGTGGTTGCCTCGACGAAGTAGATGCGATCAAGTGGTTTTCAGTTACGATTCATAATTTCGGTGAAGATTGCTCAACATTTGCCACTTTGGAATCAAAAAAGACGATTGCTACCTCCCCTTAGGGTTCGCACGGACCCCTTAATCCTCTACTATTATAATTCAATGCGCGACCTACTATTTGAGATTGGAACTGAAGAGATTCCGGCAAGTTTTCTTAAACCAGCCCTGCAGCAGCTCAGTGAAAAATTTACGCTTAAGGCTTCGGAGTTAAAAATTCCCCACGGGGCAGTTAAGGTGATGGGAACTCCGAGGAGACTGGCGCTGCTGGTATGTGATATTGGGGAGAAACAGAAAGATATCAGGGAAGAACTGTCAGGCCCGTCAAAAAAAGCTTCTTTTGACAGCGAAGGGAAGCCTACCAGGGCGGCCGAGGGTTTTGCGAGATCAAAAGGAGTTCAGGTGAGTGATCTTAAGATTGTCGATACGCCGAAAGGTGAATATCTCATGCTTGTGCGGGAGACCAAGGGACAGGGAACAGCCAGCTTGCTGCCGGTTCTTCTGCATGAATTAATTTCTGAGTTATCGTTTGCAAAATCCATGAAATGGGGGAGTAATCATCATTCTTTTGCACGTCCTGTTCAGTGGATTGTCGCCCTTTTCGGTGAAGAGATTATTCAGGTAAATTTTGGCGGTATCGAATCGTCTGATTTGAGCAGGGGGCATCGGTTTAATGCTGACAGTCAATTCGCAATTAAAAATTGTGGCTGTTACGAGGATCAACTTGCTCATATGCAGATAATCGTCGATCCTGAGAAAAGGCGGGAAAAGGTAATTGATGAAATTAAGAAAGCGGTCGCTGGATCAAAAGATGTCACTCATGGTGAGGTGCTTCTGGATAACGATCTTGTAGATACCGTAACCAATCTTGTCGAAACGCCTTACGGTATATGCGGGACATTTGATGAAAAATTTCTCCAGCTTCCTCCTGAAGTTCTGATCACCTCCATGCGTGAGCATCAAAAATATTTTCCAGTTGTCGATAATTCAGGAAAGTTGTTAGCCGGATTTGTAGCCGTTAATAATACTTCTGTGAATGATACTGAAGTAACCCGGAAAGGTCATCAGCGGGTTTTGAGAGCGAGGCTTGAAGATGCTCTTTTTTTCTTCAATTCTGACAAAAAAATCCGGCTTGACAGCAGCCTTGATAAACTGCAGGGAATTATTTTTCAGGCAAAACTCGGCAGTATGCATGAAAAAAGTGAACGGCTTGTTAAGCTGGTTCACATACTGGCAGAACAGATCGATCCATTATCTGTTGATAACTGCTGCAGGGCAGCCCGACTATGCAAGTCTGATCTTCTCTCGGATATGGTTGGTGAATTCCCGGGGCTGCAGGGAGTTATGGGAGGGGCATATGCTGTTGGAGATGGAGAAAAAGATGAAGTAGCAATTGCAATAGCTGAACATTATATGCCAAAACGTGCCGGAGCTGATATTCCCTCAACGGATGTTGGCGCAATCCTCGGATTAGCGGACCGGCTCGATACCCTTGTCGGAAATTTTGGTATTGGCCAGGTGCCGAGCGGCACAGCTGACCAATATGGTTTGAGAAGGATATCACTGGCTATCCTGCATATTATTGAAGGGCGGGAATACCGGCTGTCGCTTAAAGAACTGATACATAAGGCACTTGCCCTGTATGGTGACAAAGTTGACGGCAGTGCAGACACTGTCGACACTGTTCTGCAATTCATTAAAAGACGGTTCATTAATGACTGTGCCGGCCGGGGATTTGATGTCAGTGCAGTGGATGGAGTAGTGTCGGTGACGTTTGATGATGTCATTGACAGCCTTGAGAGAATTAAGGCATTTACGGCGATCCGTAAAGAGCCGTCGTTTAAAGTACTCGCCGCATCGTATAAGAGAATAAAGAATATTATTAAGGACAATGATAATACCGGAGTGGAATCCGGACTCTTTGAAGAGGATGCTGAAACAAAATTGTATACCCGTTTTAACGATGTACAGGTCAGGATGGAAAAATTCATAGCTGAAAAAGAGTACTCTGAGGCACTTGAAACCATGTTGGAGATGAAGGAGCCAGTGGATCTCTTCTTTGATGATGTGATGGTGATGGCAGAAAACAGTGCCGTCAGGAAAAACAGGCTAAACCTGCTGACGGCAATAGGCGATCTGATTTTGCAGATTGGTGATATATCAAAAATGCAGGAGAATTAATTGCAGGTTTAAGACAACATTGTTTTGAAATAATAAAAAAAGGGGCTGTTCAGTTGAACAATCCCTTTTTTTAGTGCCTTAGTGCT
>JAOZLO010000008.1:0-14442 GCA_029934775.1 Desulfocapsaceae bacterium | reverse complement strand
GGCAGCACACTTATCAATTTTCTTTGCTTTAAGAGCCGGGTCTTTTTTGGCCACTTCTTTATGGCATGCCAGACATTTCCCATGTCCCGCACCTTTAATTGTATCAAGCTTCAGTTTACCTGATTTTTTACCTGGCAGTACTTCTTTGTTGTGACATGACTCACATTTTCCAATCTCCTGTCCTTCTGCGTAAGGGGTCTTCTTTCCGTCCACCATCTGATGATGACATTCGGCACATTTCAGTGTGTCTTGATGTTGCTTGTGAGGGAAAACTGCTTTCTTAGGTTTTTTTGATTTTTCCGAAACCATAGTGATTTCAGCTGGACCAGCATCTACAGCTGCACTGATAAAACTGGCTGCTCCATAGAAAACAAATAATGATACTACACTGCAGGCGATAATTTTCTTTAACATTGTGAACCCCTCACTTTTTGAATAAAATACGCTGACACATCTGTTAAACAACACGATTAGGAGATTATTTATACTGTTTTAGTTTTCTTTTGTCAAAAGATTACGTTGTTTCAATTGCGAATGACTGCCATGCATTATGCTCCTGCTGTTAATTCGATCCATAACTATGAAGTCCGGCAAGCAGAAAGTTTACACCGTAATATGTGAAAAGTACTGCGAGAAAACCGAAAATAGAGAGGTACGCAATTTTAGTGCCTCCCCATCCCCTGGTATATCGTGCATGCAGAGTTATTGCATAAACAAACCAGGTGATAAGTGACCAGGTCTCTTTAGGGTCCCAGCTCCAATAGGTCCCCCATGCTGAATTTGCCCATATTGCACCGGTAATAATTCCGGCGGTGAGCCAGATGAATCCAAAAACCATTGTTTTATGAATAATATCATCAATGGTTTTCAGTGGCGGCAGAGTGTCAAGCAACCCTGACGATTTCTGGTCGCCAGATTTTGATCTATTTTTCAACAGGTACATAATACCCAGTCCGGCAGCAACTGCAAAAGCCGCATATCCGACAAAACAGGTAACAACATGTGCAATCAGCCAGTTTGATTGAAGAGCGGGAACGAGGGGATTGATTGTTTTACTGATATCGGTGGAAAAGGATGCGTAGGCCATTGCCAGAAAGGCAAAGGGGACAGCAAAGGCACCAATAATTTTGGTTTTAAATTTCCACTCGATCAAAAGATATAAAATAACTATGACCCAGGAAAAAAATACAACCGATTCATACATATTTGTCAGGGGTGCATGGCCGAATCCCAGTTGATATGATTCCATCCATCGCAGTACCAGTCCACCCGTCTGAATGAGCCACGCAATAAAAGTAAACAGTGTGGCGATATATCCGAGGCGGGGCGCTTTAAAAACCAGAATTGCAACATAAAGCAGTGTTGAAAAGAGGTACGTGAACGTCGTTATTCCTAGAAGTTGCGAACTATCCATGCGTTATGCTCCGTAAGATTTTCTGATCTGTTTCTCCAACTCTGCAAACTGCCTGGAGAATTCAATTTTGTTTTTGTTGGTTGATCCTGCCAGCACTACAGTGCTATAATCGCCATCGCTCTTTTGATAGAGCCAGATTCTTTTATGGGACATGAAAAAGGCCATATAGAGCCCGAGCAGCATAAGCCCGCAGCCAACGTAAACAAACCATACACCGGGATCTTTTGCGACCTGCAACCCTGTCGCATACATCTGCTTAACGGTAACAGTGTAACTTTTATCCCCGTTTTTAATGTTGATGCTTTTGTTGTCTTCGAGCCATTCGATGACCGCAGGCGAGTCACCGGCTTTCAGCCAGAGTTTTGCCCGAACAACTCTCTGACCAAGGGCCTCGGCGTTAATTATGCCGAAGCGGACCTCTTTTCCATCCCATATCTTCTGCTTTTGAAATGGAACGATGAAATATTTGCTTTCTTTGCTGTCAACATCTTCGATGGTTACAATGAATTCTTGGTAACCTTCATAACTGGATTGATAAAAGGTTATACCTTTATAGGTAAGCGGGCTGTTCACTTCAATAAATTTTTGTACTACTTCTTTTCCATTCTCAAGAATAGTCAAGCTGCTTTCATATTCTTTGACCATCCCCCTATCGTAATATTGAATACCAAAAGAATCACATCGTACTTCGAAACCGAGTTCAATCGGTACCCGAGAGCCTGAGGAGAATATCTTTGTACTGCTTTTTGTTTCCGGTATCATTACATTGCCTTTAAATCCCCAGAAATGACCGATAATGGCACCGATAAAAATGACGAGGATAGAAGTATGAACGATATATACACCGGTTCTGCTCCAGGCACCTTTCTGACTAAAAAAAAGTTCACCCGTTTCCATCTTTCTTGATTCTGGTCGCCAGCCTGCATTTCGAAGAATATCTGAAATGTTCAGCTTTGCGACATCGCCCTGAACTCTCTGCCATGAACTGCTGTCACTCATCTTGTCAAGTCTTGAGGGGAGGATGGAGAGATTATCCGCCTTTATAATTTTCAGTACTGTGGGAAATCTGTCGAGGCTGCAAATTATGAGATTGGCGCTGAGTAGTCCTAATAGTCCTGTAAACCACCAGGAATAATACATGTCGGGAATATCGAGAACCTGAAAGAATTGCGCAACTTTAGGCCCATATTGATTCACATAGAACCCAGTTGGTTCTCCCTGGGGGATTACCGTGCCGATAATAGAAGATATTGCAATAAAACTCAGAGTGAAGATAGCGAGTTTTACGGAGGAGAAAAAGTTCCAGATAGAATTAAGTTGTTTCATTTAAAATAAAAATAGTTAAGAATTATTCTTGATATGGGCTGATATGGCTACCATATGTAATGTCAGATTTCAATGAATTTACTTGAGAGCGACAAGGTAAATGATTTTGAAGATAAGAACATCAAATCTTTTTTACGAACAGGAAAAAAAGACGATAAGTGGTCATCGGGAGGGTGGGATTGACCCTCTATAAAATTGCTTGCCATTATTTTTGAAAATGGGTATCTTACATGGTTCTGTAATTATTTTTCACCTATACTATTTAGTCGTCTGCCATGTGGGAACAAACCCCATGGAGATGCATCCAATATGAGGAGAGTTTAAAATGGCCAAAGTATGTGAAATTTGCGGCAAGGGACCGTTGACTGGGAATAATGTTTCCCATGCGCATAATAAAACGAGGAGAAGGTGGCTTCCTAATCTCAAGAGAGTGCGCATGGTAACTGCAAGTGGGAGTACTAAACGAAGCAGGGTATGTACTCGCTGTATCCGGTCTGGTGCTGTAGTAAAATCTGCTTAACATAACAGAGCAAGGCGCTGGCAACCCCACAAGGTGGTATAGTTACCTTAGTGGTATGTTTATGTCAATAATGTTTAAAAAAATGCGTTGATTTCCTTTTTTTAATGGGGACTGAAATGAGTGAAGAAAAAGTAAAATTTCTCAGTTTCGAAGAGGCCGGTCAACTTGTTGGAGCTATCCAGGAAGAAGAAGATATTGAACAGCAGGATAGACGGATTTTTACAGTATATAACCGTGCTGATAAAGAGATCTGCTGGTTTGATTATGATGAGGTTCTGGCATCTGTTGAAGATGTTGGCAGATCTGACAGACAGGAAGCAGTTCAGAAGTATATTCTGACACATATTCCTGTCTGGGCAGTTGAGGTAATTTAGTTGTCAGTTATCAACTGTCAGTAACTGATAACTCTGAGTTGCGGACAGCCTCCTGATTCTTTTTTCAGTGATAAAATCTTCCTTGATGCCTCCTGTTATAACGATGATTTCCAGAATCTTCCCTCCAGCATTCAGTTGATACGATTCGATTCCTGGTTCCATGTTTCCTGGTAACAGTAATCGTTTCTCTGCATGTTTTTCCATGGTGGTAGTAGTCCCGATATTTTGTTTTGATTATCCGCGGGCGCTCATGATGACGATATCTCCTGTCTGAATATGTTGTTACGTGATTGTAGTAGCGATTATGCGGGTGAGCCTGGTTGCCGATTAAATAACCCACAATACCTCCCACTGTTGCTCCGATGATTGTTGATTCCGTATTATGTCCGATGGCCTGGCCAACCAGAGCGCCACTTCCACCTCCTAGAATAAGGCCTTTCACGGCTCTGTCGTTTCCTGATGCAGTTGAAAACTGCTTAACAATAAAAAAATAGCGGCCAGAAAAATTGTGTGTTGCAGTTTCATAATGTCCTCCTTTGGTAGGGTTTTAGGAATTGCTTTCTTATTTTTTACGGCATAATGTAGCTGTTTTCCAGTGGACATAAGGTGAAATAGGGTGAGAAACGGCCCGACATCGACCCGGTATCGGGTTAAGGTGGAGGATTACAACGTGTATGTACAGCAGAAGAGGTGCTTTTTGGAAAGGCGACTGCTGACTGGTTAAGGCGATATGCGTAACTCAACAAAATTTCCATTAACAGGGTGCCTGTAACGAATGACTCCTCTAATTGTTCCCTGAAGGGAGGATTGCAACTGAATTGAAATGGAGAGTCTGCCGCTTGCACTGTTCCTGAAGAGCCATTTTATTTTGATATAATGGTAGTTTTTGCAGCAGTAAATACGGTCTGAGGGGAATCATCAGTCACCGTTTCAAGAAGATATTCAAGGTCGACACCCAGAGCTTCGGCAAGGTTCAAACCGTTTTCTTTTTTTATACTGGGATATCTTTTATTTTCCCATCGGGAGATGGTATCAGTTGTTACCTGGACAGCTGTAGCTATATACAACTGAGTAAGTCCTTGTTTTTCCCGTAACAATTTGACTTTGGCTCCGTCAATCTTCACCATTGTCATTGCGCCTGGAAATATATTTGTCATTTTTTCAGGCCCAGTCGAACCGAACAACATTATCAAGCGGGTCTGACTTGAGGATTCTCACGTTTATATTTGTATTGTTTGCAATTCCTGACTTGGCTGGAGTCGGCAGCTCAAAGTCCATAAGAATGTCAGTCAGCAGAAGATTAACTCTTTTGGGTCCCACATGAATAACCAGGGCATTTACCAACTGGCCTTTGCGGTCGGCTAAATATTTGAGCAGCCAGTAACGCTGCCGATGATGTCTCACATTATTAGCGGAGCTAAGTGTCCGTGTAAGCACAGATGTAAAATCTTTGCACATCTCTTCTGTGAAAATTGGCTCCCTTCTGCGAACGATTGAGTTGAGCTGATGCTGCATCACCAGGTCAAGCAATCTTCGTATAGGAGAAGTAACAGTGGTGTAATGGGGAACCCCCAGTCCGCTATGGGGTTTTGCATTGGTTGAAAGTTCACCTCGAGGCAGTTGTTTTCGCTGAAGAGTGTTCTGGAACAGGTCATCATCTTCGCCAAACACGATCCTGTTTTTTAATTTCGGCTGTGACCTGAAGAGGCCTGGAACCATCCTGTCAGCGACATATTTCGCTGATTCTTTATTCGCCAGGATCATCATCTCAGAGACAATTGTCCGGGCAGCTGTATCACTTTTTCCCAGATTAACATTAACATGCCCCTGATGGTCGATAAAGATATTGACATCAGGAAAGGGAAGGAGGAGAGCGTCGTTTTTAATTCTTCGCTGTCGCAATTTTTTCCGAAGCATATTGAAAAGTCGGATCTCTTTATCATTTTCGAGCATCCGGTCAACTTCATCGTAAGTGAGGCGTCTTGCCACTTTGATAATTGAAGGTACAATTTTAACTTTCAGGACCTCAGCTTCAGCTGACAGCAGGATCATGTAACTGAAGGCTGCCCGTATTTCATCCTGAATCAGACTGCATATACCCTGGGAGAGATGGCGGGGCAGCATGGGTATCTGGCCTTCCGGGAAATATATTGAGGTTCCCCGGCGCATTGCCTCCTGGAAAAGTGGATCACCCGGACGAACATAGTGCGCTACATCCGATATGTGGATACCAACCAGATAGTTCCCGTCCTGCTCCTCAAGGGTGAGAGCATCATCAAAATCGAGAGTAGTCGGGCCATCGATGGTGACGGGGGAGAGGTGGGTATAGTCAACCCTGCCTGAGTCCTCGAACAGTTCCTCGTGACCACGCTGTAGAATCTGTTCAGCCTGCTGCCGAGCTTCAAGAGGGAAATTAACAGGGATTTTGTTGCGCAGTAAAGGGATATTCTCATTAGTGCCCCAGAGGCCGGCTTTTACGAGAAGGTGAAAAGGATCATGGGGTTTCGTCAGCCCGGCAGTTTTGAGGATCTGTTTGGCAGTAGTTGAATTTTGGCCCTCATTGCCATGAACATAGAAATCGCGGATTAAATGGAGAGATTCTGCAAGCAGGGGGTCAAGCTTTTCAGCGACTTCTTTCCTGTCAAAGAGTGCGGCGACACTATCAGCGCCTTCATTGATAAGAAGAAGCTTTTTTTCCTCTTTTTCTCGTTGAATCTGCAGTTTATCAACTTGTTCAGGGCTGTTGACCTTAATTCTTCCATCGTTGTATTTGAAAAACAGTTTATCAGCAAATACAGATCTTAGAAAAGCGGAGACGATGTCATCATTAGCCTCTTCACCAAAAGTTAACTCAGCCAGGAAAGATGGGCTGAATGAGGTGTTCTGTTCTTCAGATGTGAGCTCCCATATCTCTTTCAGATGAATATCTCTCATAAGAGAATTGCGCTTTGCTGTGGTACTCTGAAGGTGCTGTGTGAGAGATTCTCTACTGACTTTAACAGAATGAATTTTATTTGAGCAGTGAACGACTCGTGATACAGGTAGATTTATTTCTCTGCCGTTCTGATTTACCAGACGGAGCCGTTTGGGCTGGCACTCTATAACAAGTGCACAGATAAATTTACCGTTATCAAGGTATTCAATAAGGTTTCCCGTAGTTATCATAACAGAACATAATGCCCTGCGGGCAGGCTTGAGGGCGTAAAGATTTAAAGGCTTAGGGATACCACCAGATAGCGAACAGAGAGAGCTTCGAACCACTTATCCAGCAATACTAAAAAAAATAAAGCAATATATCTCAACCGTATTATCTTTCATCAGTCACTGGGATATTGGTTGAGCCTCGAACCAATATAGTGTGTAATATTTTTTTGCACACAATTATTCTTCTCTTTATGTAATTATTACACTTCTCATTATGGATCTTTTTCAAAAACCGGTTAAATCCGGCCTTGTTGCAATAGTTGGACCTCCAAATGGAGGGAAATCAACTCTGATGAACTCTCTGCTCGGGCAGAAAATTTCAATAGTTACCCCGAAGCCACAAACTACGAGAAACAGGATCATCGGGATCATGAATGATGCTGAGTATCAGATTGTTTTTGCTGATACTCCTGGATTGCATAAATCACGAGAACCATTAAATGTTGAAATGGTGAAGGTGGCTACAGAAAGTTTGTCGGAAGTTGATGTTGTTGTATTTCTCATAGATGTATTGAATTCTGGACCTGGAAAATTGAAGAAGGAAAAGCAGGAGGAGTTTTTATCCTATATGGAGCGAATAACCTGTCCTGCTATTATGGTTCTTAATAAAGTTGATCTTATAGATAGGCTGAACCTTTTACCGATGATACAGCGTTATTCAGAACTGTATCCTTTTCATGCTGTAGTACCGTTATCAGCATTACACGGTGATGGGACTGAAAATCTGGTGACTGAAATACTGTCACTTCTTCCCCTTGGTCCCAGGTATTTTCCTGAAGACATTCCCACCGATGCCAGTGAACGATTTTTATGTGGAGAAATTATCAGGGAGAAGGTCTTTTTGTTGACCGGTCAGGAAATCCCCTATTCCACTGCAGTTATCATCGATTCCTTCAAGGAGGAGGTGAAGAAAAAGCGTACTACGATACACGCAAGTATTGTGTTGGAAAAGAATTCTCAAAAAGGAATTGTGATCGGGAAAAAAGGGCAAAAACTCAAAGCTATCGGGATTGCCGCTCGAAAAGACATTGAGGTTCTTCTTGGAGAGAGAGTAGTCTTGAAATTATGGGTCAAAGTGAAAAAGAACTGGACTCAGGATGATCGATTTTTAAAAGAGCTTGGTTTTTAATGTGTCTTGAAATTATGAGGTTATATATACCTCAGACCTCGACAAAATCACAACCTAGTAGCACATTTTATTTAGCAATATTAGCTTGATAGAGTAAAATTGGACGATTGACCCCAGGTCTAACACGCTTTTAGAGTAGATTCCAGTGCTTGTGGGCGAAATCAGGAATGTAGTGCTGGTATTAATAGCCAACAGGGGCTGGTTCTTACAAATTACGTCTATTAGTTGTCCATTATATTATGCATTTTCGGCTTCGATTTACTATGTCTGTACCTACATGGCACTTATACCCCCTTGTGGGGTGTTAGTTAATCCGCGGCATTGTATTTTGAAAAGAGATTGAGGCTTTTTAGAATATTGTATGCGCTTCGCAACTGGTTATCCTCCAGAAGTCGTTTTTCAAGTGTTGTATCCGTATTGTCCTTTTCTTCCTTCAGTAATTCATCGGGCCCTGTCAGATGGTTTTCAAGGTCAATCTCTTTAATGAACTTTCTCTCCGCACTTCCTTTTTCAGGAGGAATACAGGGAATAAAGGGGACGACCACATCCGGAGTTATACCACGCGCCTGGATGGAACGGTCATCAGGGGTATAATATCTGGCGGTAGTCATACGCAGACCTGCTCCATCGGGAAGAGGAATGATCGTCTGTACAGAACCTTTACCAAAAGTTTGAGTACCAACAATAATACCGCGTTTATGTGCCTGTACAGCACCTGCCACAATTTCTGAAGCGCTGGCAGAACCTTCGTTGACGAGAACCACAAGAGGATATTTCTCTCCTCCCGTTGCGTGGGCACTGAAGACAGTGTTCTGGTCATTTCTGCGTCCTTTGGTATAGACAATACGGCCACTATCAAGAAAATAATCGGCAATTTCTACAGCCTGGTGCAGAAGCCCTCCGGGGTTGCTGCGAAGATCGAGAATAAATCCGTTTATCGGATATTCTTTTTTCAGTTCCTGCAGTTTAGATTTGAAATCTTTGGAAGAATGACTCTGGAAATTCGTTATTCTGACATAAACAAAACCCGGAGATAAAAATTCCGCCTTTACAGACTGCAGAGGAATAATTCCCCTGGTTATTGTGATTTTTTTGAGTTTTTCCCAACCTTCCCGGTGGATAGAAATAGTGACATCAGTCCCTCTTTTACCTCTCAGTTTTTTGATAGCCTCGTATGGGCCCATACTTTTGGTCTTTAAACCATTTATTTCGAGAATAAGATCGTTTGCTTTCAGACCGGCCCGATCTGCAGGTGTGTCTGCAATAGGACTGACAATTGTCAGCAGATTGTTTTTTATTGTAACCTCAATACCGATCCCGGTAAAGGACCCTTGAGTCTCTTCCTGCAGTTCTTTAAAACCGTCCGGTGGAAGATAGGAGGAGTGGGGGTCAAGTGAAAAAAGAAGACCTCGGATGGCACCATTGAGAACTTCTTCAGTGTCAATTTCCTCGACATAATTTTCCTGCAGAATGGAGAGAACATTAGAAAATATTTCGAGTTGTTTATATGTGGATTCTCTCTCTTTCTGTGTGATTTCAGCCATGGCGGTACAGCAGAAAAAAGTAATGGAGATGAGAATAACAGAGGCAGAAATAATTTTATAAAAAGATGATGGGGTAGAAAACATATGAGCCTTTTGTACCTTATTCCTTAACTTCTGTAACTCAGTTCAGTACCCCCTTGAGGGGTATAAAAAACAAGAAACAGAGGAATGTATTTTAAAATTATGTGGTTCAATGTACCACCATGGTACTTATACCCCTTGTGGGGTGTTAGTTTGATTTTTCCTCAGGTATGGACAATCTATTCGGATCAAGCCACAAAAGTGGATCCAAAGGTTGCTTTCCATGCCGAATTTCCAGGTAAAGACCGCCATCGAAAAGAGTGGCGGCATCTCCCATGATCCCAAGTACACTTTCAGCTTTAACGGTGTCTCCCTGGAGCGCAAGAAGTTTTTCAATTCTTGAAGTTACAGAATAGTACTGGTAGCCATGATGTATTATAACAGTATTACCATAGCCGCGTAAATATCCAGAAAAAAGTACAACTCCTTCGCTGATGGCCCTGATTTTTGTCCCGTCAGCAGCCTTGAGTGTTATTCCTGAAGATTTTCGTGAAATTCCAAGTTTATTTATGTTTTTTTGTTGAAAAAGGGTGACAATTACTCCGTCAACAGGCGGGGGAAGATTTCCCTTATTGTCGAAAAATCTATACTCCTGAACGTCTGATTTGTTTTTCAGGGCCAGGAGTGCATTCGATAATGCATCGGATACCTGTTGCATTTCGAGTATCGCCTGCTTATTGAGTTTAGCCTGCGTCCTGATGTGAATGAGCAGATCTTTTTTTTCATCTGTGGTACGAATAATCTCTTTTTTCTCCTTTACCACCTGTTCCATAAAATCCTGCAGTACAGACTTTTCCAGAGTCAGTGCTGCTTTTGTTCTTTCAAGAGTATTGATTGTTTTTTTATAGGCTGCGATGATCTTTTGATCATACTTTATCACCTCGTTGAATGCGTCGTGAAACTGGAGCAGTTCAGGCAGGGTTTTTGCGGAGAAAGTGGCATTTAACAGTCCGATGTCACCCATCGTGTAATACGCTTTGATTCTTTTTCCCAGATGGCTGGCAGCAGTATCTTTTTGGGAATAAATTTCGTCAAGTTTTGAAGATTTTTTTTCAATAAGGGTATGTTGATTGACGATCTGTTCTTCGTATCTGTCAAGTTTGACCTGTTGTTCGCCAAGTTTTTTGTCCAGGACTTCCAGTTCGAGCAGAAGATTTCTTTCCCGGTTTTCCGCTTTTTGCAAATTGTTTTCCTGACTGTTAATACCTTTTTGAATTCGATGGAGCTTATTGCGGAAGTCGGTGATTTCCTGGTCGGCAGAAGTATTGTTTTCGATACAGAACGAAAGAGGAGGAAAAAAGAAAGATAAAAGGAATAGCAGCGGCAGCACCTTGTTTTTCAGAGTAAAAAATAAATCTAAAGAAGGAGGACTGGTTCGCATAAGCTGTTTTTTGTTAAAGAGGAGATTCAGACACGGAGGAATTTTTGCATTGTCGAGAAGCTCCCAAATGTACAGAGAAGAATCGATATTCCAACGATAGTTATGCTGACAGTCGGTGGAAAAAAAGAAAATTCAAACATAGTCAGATAACCAGGATCGGAAAAACGTAATTTGATCCAATTAAAAAGTATATAAAGAGAGATAATTCCAAAAGTGGATCCCAGAATACCCTGTAGAAGTCCCTCGAGAAGAAAAGGTACACGGATATAATTATTTGTTGCACCTACAAGTTTTAAGAGTTCGAGTTCATCTTTTCTGCCTAAAATAGTTAATCGTATTGTATAGGCAACCATAAATATGGTAGTCAGAATAAGAAGTGTCCCACTGAGAAGCATTACAATTGAGAGGAGTTTGGTAAAGTAATAAAACTTTTCTATCCATTCATGACCATACTGCACTTTAACTGTACCGGGAAGTTTCTCCAGATAAGCAGAAAAGAGCTTGACCTGATTGAGGCTTCTCAGGTTTTTTAAGGGGATTACCTCAATAGAAGGTGGAAGAAAATCCTTTGGCAGGTCATTGAGTACATCCTGGTTCTGGCCAAGTTGTTCGGCAAAACGCTGATATGCCTGTGCGCGTGTTATGAAGCTGATCTTCTCAACTTCATCAAATGTTGTTATTTTTTTGATGAGCTGCTCTCGTAACTCTGGGCCCGGCTCTTCTTCCAGGTACACTATGAGACTGAGGTCATCTCCTAACCTGTCCCCCCATTTAAGCATATTGGTATAGACCAGGTAGAAAAATGAAAAAATAAGAACAGAAAGAGTCACTGTCAGCAGTGTCATAAGCTGAGAGCTCCACGTCTGACGTAAATTACGACCAACCTGCCTTATAACTGTGAACCAGAAACTCATAAGCCATTGCCTCTGATTACCGAGAGAATGCTTCCTTTCTGAAGCTCCATGATTCTGTGCGGGGTGTGTCTGTAAATCAAATCGTCATGTGTGGCAATGACGACTGTGGCACCGGATTTGTTACATTTCGTAAGCAGTTTTATCACTTTTTCAGTAGTTTCGGCATCAAGATTACCTGTGGGTTCATCCACCAGGATCATGGCTGGTGAGTTGGCAATGGCCCGGGCAAGCGTCACTCTCTGCTGCTCTCCACGTGAAAGTTCACCCGTTATTTTATTATGTTTATCGGTGAGGTCGAGTGCTGCCAGTAGATCCTTCACTCTTTTACGGATGATCTGGGGTTTTTTGTATGATACCTCCATGGAGATAGCAATATTTTCTGCCGCAGTGCGATCGGTCAGGAGTTTGAAATCCTGGTAGGCAACGCCAATTTTCTGGCGGAGACGGGCAAGTTTGTATCCTTTCAACAGATGTACAGGCTGCCCGGCTATTTCTATAAGGCCGCTGGTGGGTGCCTCCATACTGCTTATGAGTTTGAGTAAAGTCGTTTTCCCGGCACCACTCATACCAATAATAAAGAACATTTCTCCACTGGCTATGGAAACAGAAATATCCTTCAAAGCCTCAACATCCTCAGAATATACTTTTGAGGCCTTGATCATTTCGATCATGACTTTCCTTTTTCAGACAGGATGCTCAGGATAAAACCAGAAAAAATCTTGTTAATCCTGTTAATCCTGTCAAATTAGTTCCACCGCAGGTGGCTAAGTGTATGTATCGGAAAAACAAAGTTTTGACGAGGATAGCAGTCAAGTCAAATGAAACAGCAAAAATATATAATATTCAATAGCTAAACGCAATGGATCAGATGGATTATTCCACTTTCAATGAAAATAAGAGGTTAAAATGGATCTGGGGCAGGACATGGCCTGCAAAACAGTACTGATTTAATCGAAGACTATTGCGGTGAGGACGATTTTACCTTGCAACTTAGCCTGCAGTTATTACTTTTGTAGATTTTATAGTGAAAAACAGTTATCTGGAATATGAATTAATTGGTAACCACATATTGATCATAATGCCCTGCAAGCAGGCTTAAGGGCGTAAAGGCTTAAAGGAGAAAAACATGGATTATAGGGAAACCCTTAATCTGCCCCGAACCAGTTTTAAGATGAAGGCAAATCTTTCCCAGAAAGAACCTCTGGCACTTAAGCGCTGGGAAAAAGAAGACCTGTACAGACAGTTACAGGAAAAAGCAGAGAATAAACCTTCCTTCATACTTCATGATGGTCCTCCTTATGCCAACGGAAACATACATCTGGGTACCGCGTTTAATAAGATTTTAAAGGATATCATTCTTCGCTCAAAAAGAATGGCCGGATTTAACGCACCTTATATTCCAGGGTGGGATTGCCATGGTCTGCCTATTGAGCATAATGTAGATAAAGAGCTGGGAGAGAAAAAGAAGAGCATCCCTAAGCTCTCCAAGAGAAAAGCCTGTCGTGACTATGCAAAAAAATGGATAAAGATTCAAAGGAAGGAATTTGAGCGACTCGGTGTGCTCGGGGACTGGGATGATCCATATCTCACTATAAATTACTCATACGAAGCGACTATTGCCGGTGAGTTTAATAAATTTTTGTTGTCCGACTCCGTCATAAGGAATAAAAAACCTGTTTACTGGTGTGCGACATGTACCACAGCCCTGGCGGAAGCAGAAGTTGAGTATCATGATCATACTTCACCATCTATATACGTTAAATTCAAAATTGAGGAAGATCTCTCCGATATAAATGGTTCTCTTGCCGGGAATAATCTCTATGTTGTCATCTGGACAACTACCCCATGGACATTACCGGCAAATCTGGCTGTTGCCCTGCATCCTGACTTTACCTACGCTGCTGTAGAGGTAGCTGGAGATACATGGATTCTTGCACATGATCTGGTTGAAAAAGTAATGGAGGAAACCGGAGTCGAGGATTATAAAATTAAGGCAACCTTCTCCTCTCAGGGTTTTGAAAATAGAAAATGCTGCCATCCATTTATGGATCGCAATTCCCTCTTTGTCCTGGCTGACTATGTTACAACGGAAGCAGGTACCGGATGTGTTCATACTGCCCCCGGACATGGCACAGATGATTATCATACAGGGCTGAAATATGGCCTTGATATTCTCTCCCCGCTAGATAATGAAGGCGTCTATACTGCAGAGGCGGGATCTTATGAGGGTCAGAAGGTGCCTGAAGTCAACTCTGCAATTAACAGTGATATGACAAATAGTGGTGCTCTGATTCATGAGAGCGCACTGCAGCACAGCTATCCTCATTGCTGGAGATGTAAAAAACCGGTCATGTACAGGGCAACGCCGCAATGGTTTATCTCTATGGAGAATAACCAGTTACGTGCAAAAGCTCTTAAGGCAATTGAAAATGTTGAGTGGACTCCGGAGTGGGGCCAGCAGAGGATCTACTCAATGGTCGAAAGCCGTCCTGACTGGTGCCTCTCGCGCCAGAGGAGTTGGGGAGTACCGATCACAGTTGTCAGTTGTAAAGCAT
>JAOZLO010000139.1 GCA_029934775.1 Desulfocapsaceae bacterium | reverse complement strand
CTACAATAAATGATGACCATACTTAAGGCAATAATAGTGTACCACGGGAACCAGTCGATAGCAGATATGAAGGCAAAATTTGCTATACTATCCGGCTGCCAGTCTGGGTGTATGTTTTGTCCTCGCCCCTTTTGATATTGTATCAGTACAGCAAAAAATATCCCGATTAATCCGTAGGCCAGGTTAAAAGCCAGTCCTTTGAAACTGAGTACAGTTGCACGCTGGTAAGATTCAGTGACCTTGTTAAGGTAGTGGCTGGTGAAAAAAGAAACAAACATGATAGCAATAAAAATAAGGGCCATGGGAATGATGCCCAGATAAGGAAAAAATCCAGTGAGTCCAAAGAATCCTGAGAGAGCTATGAGGGCTACCCAGAACATATTTTGTGCAGGAGTGAATCGTATAACCATATATTCTGCAATTTTGGGTGTAATGATACCGATCAGAGCCATTCCTGAGCCGATCAGGCCAAAACTTGCCTCAGGGAGATTTATGAGGCGATAATACTGGCTGGTCATAGTAATGATCATCCTCAAAACATGGTCATAACACATGCCGAGAAGTATTACTGCCAGGGCAAATGGGGTTTTTACAATCCATTTTCCTGCTTGCCAGGTTATGTTGAGTGCTTCTGCGATGTTGTATTTTTCATCAGGCAGTTTCTTTTTTCCCGGTTCTTGCATAGCCAGGGAGGTTATGCAGGCCAATATTGCCAGTAATAAGGTCAGATATATAGGGTAGCGCATGGAAATTTGCTGGGTGACGGAATAGGTGGAGCCAAACCATGCGAGGCCACGATTTATGATACCCGGGTCATAAATCAGAGCACCGGTGGTAGCTGTAAAAATGGATGCGATTGATCGAAGTCGCATTTGGAGACTGAGTACTTTGGGCCAGTCTTCAGCTGAGCCCTCTTGAATGAGAGAGTCATAGGCGATGGCCTCGTCGGCCCCGCTCGCCATTGCTTCGGCAAGGCCACTGACTACTCTGTTGATAAGGAAACTCCAGAAGATGATATTAGAGTTGCCAAGTGGAACAAAGGCGATAACGAGCATCTCTAAGATCATCAGAAATGATGTTGCAACGATAAGATATTTTCTACCAAAAACGTCCGCGAGGGCCCCGGATGGAACTTCAGCTAAAACTATGGTTATCGCCCACACTGTGTTAAGCAGGGCAAACTGTTCAATTGTGAGGCCGTAATCAAGGAACAGGATGGTGAAAATGGGGTAATAGAAGCGGGCATTGAAAAAGATTCGAAAAGCAATGAAGAGTCGAATATTGGTAATGGAAAATGGTGAACGGGCCTCATTCATACTATTTCTCTTATGATGTATGGAGTTGAAATAGAGGATTTGTGCGGGACAGTTTTCGTTCGAATATTGATACCAGGCTGGAGAGCATATAACAGAGAGAGAGATACATTAATGCCAGAGTGACCCAGATCTCTATGGTTGCATTCGTCGACCCCATAACTTGAAGTCCTTGAAAGGTTAGTTCCTGGATGGAAATGATAGAGACAATGGAGGACCATTTAACAGTGTTTATGAATTCGTTGGCGAGGGGAGGCAGCATAATCTGGGTGGCCTGAGGAAGAATAATCAATCGCATTATTTTCCATCTGGTGAGACCGATGCCCTTTGCTGATTCCCACTGGCCCCTGTCAATTGCCTCGATACCTGCTCTTACTATCTCAGCAATATAGGCACCCTGGAAGAGCGCGAGAGTGAGTACTCCCGATAAAAACGGGATGAGAAGCGCACCGTCCGTGAAAAGAAACGACAGAAAATGTTGAATTACTGTGGGGCTGGCCTCATAAATATCGTCAACCCCTATGAAAGTCAGGAGTTGATCGGTGATGAAGTAGTAGAAGATGAAGACCAGTACCAGGGGAGGAGTGTTTCTGATGAGTTCAATATAGGTTCGTCCGACAAGACGGAAGAAGAGTCGGGGAGAGACCCTCATGAGTCCTACCAGGAATCCAATTGTGGTAGCAAGAATCATCCCCCAGATACTGAGTTTGAGAGTAGTGAAGAGTCCTTCCAGTAGGATGTTGGCTGTCCAGTGCCCTGTTTCTTCATCAAACCGAAACATGTATGTTGGGATGACAGACCAGTTCCATTTATAGTTCAGCGAGTAGAATAGCCTGTAACCGATAAATATGAAGAAGGCGAGTATGGAGAAGAGCACAACAGTATCAAGGACAGTGATACCTCTGAATTTCCGATTGATTATTGTATAACTCAAGGTTGATAATCTCGTAAAAAAAGAGTGAGTGTACCTGTCCTGGTGGATCAGTTGCTTAGGCTGCAGGCTGATCTTTTCCCCTGCAGCCTGCAGGCCTGAAGCTTTATCAGCAGCAGTTATCTATTCAATCTGGCCTGCCCAGTCTTTGGTACCAAACCAGTAGTCATGTCTCTCCTGCAGCCAGCCTTCAAGGCCGACAACAGTTATCCAGCTGTTAAAATAGGTAAGGGTGTCCGGATCACCTTTTTTTACGGCAAAGCCGATAGGTTCTTTGGTGAAGGTACCTTTTACGGGAAGAAAAAGAGTATCACTGAAATCAGATGCCTCATGGGCCGGTTTTGGAGCATTGCCTACAACGGCATGAACATTGCCGTTACGCAGCTCCTGGTACGCCTGAGGTTCAGCATCAAACATTCGAAGTTTTGCTTTAGGGAAGAATCTTTTTGCAGCTGCAGCAGCGGTCGTGCCCAGTTTTACAGCAATCTGCACATCAGGTTTATTAAAGCTTTCCAGAGAATTAAAACCGGCGGCAAGGGTTTGGTGGGCTACAATTTCCATACCTGTGTAATCATACGGCTGGGAGAAGTTAATTGTCAGGGCACGTTGTGGAGTAATGGACATACCACCTATTATTACATCAAATTTTCCTGTCATGAGGGCCGGAATGATTCCTGACCAGGCAGTGGGTATAAATTCAACTTTGACACCCATGTCCGAAGCAAGGCGAGTAGCAACATCGATTTCAAAGCCGATAAATTTTCCTTTTTTATCTCTCATTGCCCAGGGCTGAAAAACATCCATGCCGACTCTTAGAACGCCTTTCTTCTTGATTCGCTCAATGGCGCTGATTTGAGTGATTTCCTGCTGCAGGTTAGTTCCATAGGCGATACTGCTAATAAAAACGAGTAGGAAGGTGATCGTCAGTAAACGTAGGGTTGATGTGTAACGCTGCATAGTATTCTCCTCTCTGGGTTGAAATGGAATTGTAAATATATTTCACGGTAATTTAAGACGTTTTTCCATTATGCCAACAACAAAAGATAAAAAAATGGTAATTACAAGATACATTGCTGCCACCGTAAACCAGATCTCAAAAGTGAGATATGTTTCTGCGATGGCTATCTGAGCATGCATGGTGAGATCATAAATGGCGATTGTAGAAACAAGGGCCGAGTCTTTAATCAGGGAGACGGCCTGGCTGGTTAGAGGTGGGAGCACTGTACGAATTGCCTGGGGCAGGATAATATGGCGATAGCGGTCAAATGGCCTTAACCCAAGGCTGTAGGCGGCCTCATGCTGTCCGCGGGCGACAGAGAGAATTCCGGAGCGAAATATTTCTGCAGCATATGCTCCCTCAAAGAGACTGAGTGCAAGGATAGCAGACGGTATTCGGCCAAGGCCCAGCACCGGGCCAAGCACGAAGTAGATAAAAAAAATCTGAATCAGAAGAGGTGTATTTCTACTGATTTCAAGATAAAAAGTTGCCAGACCCCGGGTAACAGGAGAGCTGGATAATCTAAATAACGCGGTAATAAGGCCGATAAACAGTGCAAGTACCAGGCTGATGAGAGAGATAAACAGAGTGAGCTTCAGCCCTTCTGTAAGGGGGCCTGCAACTATACCTTTTTCCGTAACCAGAAAAAGATATTTTGGGATCTGGTACCACTGCCAGTTATAGCCAATATTTGCGGCACTGCGTATAAAGAGCCAGCATACTCCCGCCATGAGCAGGAGAAATTGAAAAATATCAAAAAGAGGGTGGCGCAGTATGATTTTAAACATACCACTCCCCTGGGTGACTGATGAATGAGTTGTACACACGGTTTTATTGGTCAGGTTAATTTTCGAGCAAGTTGTTCTCTGGTTTTTTCTGAAATAGTTCTGAAGTCAATTTTTCCACTTCCCATTTTAGGCAGAGTTTCCCAGACAAGAAATTTCTTTGGCAAAGCAATAGTGGGCAACTGTTCAGCCATCTGCTTGAGTATCACCTGTTCATTCAGAGTGGCTGTCACAACAGCAATTATTTTTGCTCCTTTAATCGAATCCGGAATTTCCACAACGCAGCATTGTACATCTTCAGGGAGAAATTTTTCCAGCACATCCTCAATTTTTACCAGTGAGACCATTTCTCCGCCGATCTTGACAAATCGCTTAAGACGACCAACGTGCCAGAGATAGCCGTCCTCATCGATGTTACCCATATCGCCTGTATCATACCATCCGTGACGAATATGCAGTGAGGTCTGTTCAAAATCGTTGAAGTATCCTTTCATTACATTATCACCTTTGACAAGGATCCGGCCATCCTGGCCAGGGCCCATCTCTTCCCCGGTTTCGTAATTTTCAATTCGGAGCTGCAAGCCCTGAATTGGTTTACCGACACTTCCCGGTCTGTTGTTCTCAGGACTATTGACAGAGATAACCGGTGAGCATTCTGTCGCGCCGTAACCTTCGTAAACAGTAAGGTTGTGTTTGTCTTTAAAGCCATCACGCAAGGCATCCGGACATTTGTCTGCTCCTGCCATGGCTATTCGCAGCGAATCAAAGTCCCCTTTTTCCGATTTACGCAGATAACCCCAGAAAAAGCTTGGAGTACCAACCATAAAAGTAGCTTTATGTTCACGGATAATTGTGCATACTTTTTTAAAGTCAAGCGGATTTGCGTAGGTTAATATTTTCATGCCATGAAAAAGCGGCAGCCACATGGTTACCGTCAGTCCGAAGACGTGAAAATAGGGGAGTGCGCAAAAGAAAATGTCATTTGACTGAAAATCAAAAATCGGTGTAACGGCTTGAATATTAGAGAGAATGTTTTTATGCGTCAACTGTACTGCTTTCGGATCTTTTTCGGAACCGCTGGTAAATAAAATTACGGCGGTTTCATCTTCTGTTCCCTGATGAACCAGTTTTTTAAGTAGCCCCCCGGGCAGGGCGGCAGTGAGTGCTGCCCGGATTTTCTGCAGGGGTGAAATAGCGGCCATTATATCTTCGATATAGATCATGCCTTCTACATGGGGGCAGTCTATTTTTTCAAGAAGTGCTTTTGAGGTGATAATAGTTTTGAAGTCACATTTTTGCTGGGCATATCTGGCGTTGTGTTCTGCACCTGTCGAATAGTTGATCATAACAGGGATTCTACCACTCATTAACACCCCGATTTTTGTCAGAATACAACCTGCGGAGGTTGGGATCATAATACCTGTAAACCCTTCATCCATTTTGCTGAAGACACGGGATAACAGGAGAGAAGCGATAAGCGATTTATTGTAGGTAAGTTTTTTGCTGGTGGAAAAATCATGAATTGCTGTCTTTTTGCCAAATTTTTTTGCAATGTCGATGAAGTGGTGATGTAGCACAATTACCTCTCTCTGTTGTTGATTTACGGGTGACGTCTCTAAAAGTTTCCCATGAATCCGTTTTTGTTGCTTTGTAATTTAATTTTTCAACGCAACTTCGGAGATTTCCACGATTGATCGGGGAAGTTCCTTTTTAACCTGGATTCCCAGCTCCCGGAGTTGTTCGGAGTGGGAAA
Source organism: Desulfocapsaceae bacterium (assembly GCA_029934775.1). Lineage (GTDB taxonomy): Bacteria > Desulfobacterota > Desulfobulbia > Desulfobulbales > Desulfocapsaceae > Desulfomarina. Next base: position 1,507 of record JAOZLO010000139.1, on the reverse strand, counting down.
TGAGGTTCCCTCTACCTTGAGTGAGTTTTGTCATCGCTGAGTCATAGGTCGTATGACAGGTAGTGAGTTGTCTGCCTATTTTTTCCATATCTTCGACAAAGCCTCTGAATTTATCGTACATAATACCTGCCCGTCTTGCTATTTCAACTGAGTTTTTACTCTGATGCTCATATTGCCATATATTTTCAATGGTACGCATGGTCGCCAGCAGGGTGGTGGGAGTGACGATAATTATTTTTTTCTCAAGAGCCTCGGCAAAAAGTTGTTCGTTGTATTGATATACTGCTGAAAACGCAGCTTCAATTGGCATGAACATCAGAACAAAATCAAGTGACCGAATACCATTCAAAGCCGGGTAGTTTTTATTGCTCAGCTGGGTGATATGATTCCGGACGGCTTCCACCAGGTCGCCCAGATGGCGAGCTTTATCGCTTTCATTTTCACTGTTGACACATTTTTCCCAAGCAATCAATGACACCTTGGAATCGACAATGATATCTTTTCCCTCAGGTAAGTGAATGATAACATCGGGTTTCATCAGGTTATTCTCATGATCCCTGAATCCCCCCTGGGTTTCATACTCATGACCACGGCGGAGACCGCACTGCTCCAAAACTCGCTCCAGTACAAGTTCCCCCCAGTTGCCCTGTTGTCTGGTATCTCCTTTGAGGGCCCGGGTAAGATTTATTGCCTCCTGATTGATCTGTTGATTAAGTTCCCTCAGCTGTATAATCTCTTTTTTTAAAGAGACTCTTTCACGGGTGTCACTGAGATATATTTCATTTATATCCTGCTTGAATGAAACGAGCTGCAGGTTGAAAGGGTGCAGAATCGCTTCGAGCTTTTCCCTGTTGAGTTCACTGAACCTGGAACTTTTTTCTTCAAATATCTGCTGGGCAAGGGTTGAAAACTGCATGTTCAGTTCTTCTCTTGCATTTTGCAGCAGGGCAAGCTTTTCTACGCCATGTTTTTTTTCATTTTTCAAGAGTGTTATGAGCTTTGCAGTACGTATCTCCTGCTGGATAGAGTGCTGCTGAGCAGCATGTATCTTTTCATCTGCCAGAAAACAGTCATTTTGGGTTTTTTTCAGTTCTACTTTCAGAGCGTATAATCGGAATAGAGTGAAAATAAAGAGAATAGCCAGAAGTATTATGATGCTGGCCATGAGAGAGAGCAGAGCTTCACTTGATATTGTGATGGAAAAAAAATCCTGCATGAAGGCTGCAGCGGGTTTGTAAAGATCACTCATACCATTTTTTAGTTTTCTAATTCGGTGTTCGGTGTCGGAGTCTTCGCTTACCTGGATGTTCGATAATAGCTATAAAATAGAAAACCTGTCAGGATTTTCGGGACAGTCTTCTGACTAAAGAGGGCTTTGTGCCCACAACCCAAAAGACACATTCTCTCACCACAGAGAGCACAGAGTAAAATCTCTGTGCTCTCTGTGTTCTCTGTGGTGAGAGTTTTTCTCGAAGTCTACGCCTTATCTCTTGTTTTTATGACAGGA
>JAOZLO010000138.1 GCA_029934775.1 Desulfocapsaceae bacterium | reverse complement strand
CAGCAGCGGAAAACCGGAGGAAAAAGGCCTTTATTCAGATGCACAATATATTTTTGATAAGATTAAACTGAAGCATCACAGTATTTCAATTATTGGGCGGAGCCTGGGGAGTGGTGTTGCCACATTCCTTGCGTCAAAAAGGGATGTAGCAAAATTGGTTTTGATAACTCCATTTGATAGTATACAAAATGTTGCACAACAGAAATTCTGGATTTATCCCATGTCTATCTTATTAAAAGACAAGTTTGATTCTCTCAGCAGGGTGAAGCAGATAAAAGTGCAGGCCCTTATCATTATAGCCGAAAATGATGAAGTTATTGGGGTCAAACACACCAACAACCTGATCAATGCATTCCCCGCTTCACAAATAACGGTAGATACAATAAAGAACGTAGGTCATAACACTCTTTCTGCAGGCGAGAGATATGCTCTGTTGTTAAGAGAATTTATATGAATATTGTAGAACAGCCTCTTGGTTGCGATTTTCTCCCTCACAGGGAAACGTTAGGACGGATAAACAGATGCAGATAAAGTCGAAAGCTGATGCGCAGCGAAGGGTTGGTAAGCCCGATTGAGAGGGTGAAAATTGCACTCAATCCAGCTTATCGGGGTTAATAGATGATTCAGGATTACATATCTTTTTTTAAACGTTGCTGGCCGCTGCTGATATTCGGCATGCTTACTGTTTTCTGGGGAAACTTCGGTCAGTCATTCTTTGTGAGCTGGTATGGAGCAAGTTTTCAAGATTCTTTAGGTCTTTCAGCTACCAGCTATGGTACTGCCTATTCCATGGCAACTTTAGCCAGTGGTCTTCTTCTTATGTGGTTCGGAGCCACGATCGATAAAATATCACTGCACTGGTTTGTTACTTTCAGTGGTTTGGGGCTATTTGCAGCAACCCTGATGCTGTGGAAGGTTGACAGTCTTGCTGGACTGGTCATCGGCTTATTTATGCTCAGGTTTTTCGGGCAAGGATTATTGCCGCACACAGCCATAACCACCATGGCAAGGGAGTTTTCAATTAACCGTGGAAAGGCTGTGAGTGTTGCGACCAGCGGTGTTCCTGCTGGTGAAATCATTTTGCCATCTCTGGCGGTATTCCTGATTGCAACGTTTGGCTGGCAGAAGAGCTGGTTGTTCATCGGTCTGTCAGTCCCTCTGCTTTATTTGCCGGTTGCCCAGTGGTTGCTTGCCAGAAGTCGACAGAAGGGATATGCAGAATATGGAAGCATGCTTTCTGAAAAACCTCATTCGGCTGTTAAGGAGCATGGTTCACGCAGGACCCTTTTAGGTGATTATAGGTTTTGGCTGGTATTACCTGCAATTCTGGCGGCGCCATTTATTGTTACCGGAATTTTTATACATCAGGGTTTTTTTCTTCCGCAAATGGGATGGACTCCCCTGTTGTTTGCAAATTGTTTTGTTTTTTATGGCGCTTCTCACTGGTTGTCTTCCATGTATACAGGGGCACTGGTCGATCGTTTCAGTGGCGTGCAACTGTTTAAATTTTACCCCCTGCCAATGCTGCTGGGGGTGTTGATTCCAGCTTTAACCCCGGGTAACTGGGTTGCATATGCACTCATGATTTTACTTGGTGCGTCTATCGGTTCCGGTAGTCCGATTATCAATGCCCTCTGGGTGGAGGTTTATGGCACAAAACACCTGGGGGCAATAAGGGCTCTGATTACATCTCTGGCTGTGATCAGCACTTCAGCGTCCCCCATACTGTTTGGCGTTCTAATTGACGGAGGTATCTCCGGTCGGGCACTTCTCTTATGGCTGGCTCTTTACGTTTTGGCTGCCATAGTGCTCTCCCTGTTTTCATTTTCAGCAAAGCAGGTTCTGCAGGCCAGGTAAATGGTGTTGCTGTAAAATCCTGACAGGAGAGTACTGTGCCTTAAAGTTTTTTCAGCGAGGATATCAGCTTCTCGATTTCCTCAGTCGTGTTGTAGTAGTGGGGAGCAGCACGCATCATTGTCGGCAGGCTTCTTCTCTCTGCATCCAGTAGAGTACTGGACGGCGTAGATGCGCCGATCATAATGTTCATTGCACGGAGCTGTTCAACTGTTTTGGCGGGGTCCATGCCCTCAATGCTGAAGCTGACAATGGCACATTGCTCAGAACCTATATCATGTATGGTAGCGCCGGGGATTTCAGACAAGGAGTTGCGCAGGTGATCGGCCAATTGCCTCACACGATCTTGTATTGCATCAAGACCAATTTCCATTGCATATTCCACAGAGGCACCAAGGCCCGCTCGCAGTGCATAGGAATTTTCCCAGTTCTCAAAACGCCGCGCATCATCTCGCAACTGGTATTGATTCTTAGATACCCATGGTGCTGCAAAATGATCGATTATAATCGGTTCAAGGTTTTTGATTAAGTGTTCTGCAACATAAAGGAATCCGGTGCCACGAGGGCCGCGAAGAAACTTTCGACCCGTTGCTGACAGGAAGTCACAGCCAAGTTTTTTTACGTCTACTGCCATTTGTCCGGCAGCCTGGCAAGCGTCCAGGAGGTAGGTAATGCCATGCTGTTTGGCGATTTTTCCAACAGCTGCAGCAGGATTGACTAATCCGCCGTTTGTCGGTATCCAGGTGATCGCTATAAGAGCCACCCGTTCATCAATCATAGATTCCATGGCGTCAAGGTCGAGTGTCCCCATGTTATCGCTCGGAATGACATCAATAACGATGCCATCACGTTTTTCTCGCTGTAGGAAAGCAACATAGTTTGCAGCGTATTCAGCTTCGCAGGTGAGAATGCGATCGCCTGCTTTAAGAGGCAAAGCATAGAAAGCCTGACACCAGGCAGCAGTAGCGTTTTCTACAATAGCAATTTCCTGGCGCTTTGCTCCAACCAGATCCGCCACATGCTGATACACAGCATCCAGCTTGTCAATTTCTTGAGCATGGGCCTCATATCCACCTATATGTGATTCCAGAGTTGTATAGCTGATAACCGCATCAACAACCTGCCGCGGCATCAAGGCCGATCCTGCAGCGAGCAGATGTACTGAATGATTGATGCCAGGTGTCTGGGCTCTGATTTTGTCGATGTCTAAATTCATTTGTTTAAGACTCCTTTTTATTTTTTCTCTGTACTCTTTGTGGTGGGGTGTTAGGAATAATCAACCCTCTTCTTACTGTCAACAATTAACTGTACAGCGTACAAAACTTTATATATGCGTTATTTAATATTACTCATTTCAGAGGTTTCTGCATCAGGGCAACGTCTTTTATCGGGACTTCACAGGACCACCCGAAATTCCTGGCGATATGGTGCAGGGTATATTCGCGATAGAAGACAACATGAGTGGGGTCACGACGATAGTGCCAGGATGAAAACCGGCTGTCGTCTGTCTGAAAACATGTCATGACCGCCAGCCATCCTCCCGGTTGCAGCATCCGCTCTAGACGTTTAAATTCTCTGGCCGGCCGGTGAAAATGCTCGATGGTTTCAGTGCAGGTAATAAAATCGTAATTTTGATCAAGCAGGCTGTGGTCAGGGAAGAAGAATGGGTCAAAGATACTTACGTTATGTCCAGCCTCAGTGAGTAATTGAGCGAGTACCGGTGCCGGTCCGCAGCCATAATCCAGGCCGGTCCGACTGGGGTTCAATTTTTTAAGCAGGGGATCGGCGAGCCTGGAGAGGAAATTTATATACCCACTGTCAGCAGGGCTGTTTTCATGTTTCAGATACAGTGCGTACTCCAACTCTGGCGATAACCACTCAGCCGGATTCAGTATAGTTGCCATGCAACGGTTGCAGCGGCGGTAATGTTTCCCATCTACGCACAAAAAATGATGGGTTTCTGTAGCCCCGCATACATTGCAGTCAAATGGGGTATCTGGTATAAAATCTTTCATAGCAATAGTTTTGCTGGTAAACTTGACAATTTCGTAAAACTTGAAATTCCCGATGGCTAAGCAGATAAGCGCAGACTTCGAGAAAACTTCATATGCAAGGCGCGCAAATATTCTATTATTTCGGCGTACTGGGGTGCGTCGTAATGATAGAATATTTGCAGCAACGAAGCAGGTGGTGAGTTTTTACGATGCCATCAAACTTAACCGTTTCATTATTTGTGTCTACATTTATTCGAGTAATTGGATGAGATAAGGTATGGTTGGTGAGCATCAAATCTTATAAAAATGGTTAAATAAACGAAAACCACTGGAGGAGATAATGATTTCAATCAGTAAACAAAAAGCGGGTAAAATTCTGGCTGCCGGTATAATCGCTTCTATCTGCTGGGCAGGAAGTATATCTACAGCAGCAGCTGTAGATAAAATTACTGTGGGCGCACTGCGTTTCACATCACATGCTGCAACTTTTGTGGCTTATGAGCGTGGATATTTCAAGGATGAAGGGCTTGAGGTGGAGATTAAATTTTTCCAGGCTGCACAGCCTATAGCGGTTGCTATTGCATCGGGTGATGTGGATTTTGGCATAGCGCCTGTATCCGGTGGACTGATTAATCTTGCCGACAAGGGTGCCATTAAAGTCATTGGTGGAGTGCTGCATGAAGAGCCCGGTATTGACGGTCAGATGATTCTGGCCTCTAAAAAGGCGTATGATGCCGGCTTAACCACACCGGCAGCACTTAAAGGCAAGAGCTTCGGGATCACCCAGGCAGGCTCTTCTTTTCACTATGTGGCACATAAGATTGCAGACAAAGAGGGCTTTGCACGCAGCGATATTAAGTTAAAACCACTGCAGAAAGTTGGAGTTATTATCGGTGCTTTGAAATCAGGTCAGATAGACAGCTGGTCGATAGTGCCACATATTGCCAAAGGGCTGGCAAAAGGGCCTACGGTTGAAATGATCGGAAAAGTATCCGATTATATTCCTGATTACCAGGTGACTACTGTATTCACCTCTGCTAAAAATGCCGCCCAGGAAAAAGAGATGGTGAAACGTTTTCTTAAAGCATTTTCTAAAGGTGCTGATGATTTTAATGCAGCCCTGGTGGATAAAACAGCAGGTGAAGTTGCAGCTGAGGATATGGTTAAGCTGATACACAAGTATGTTTACGTCAGTCGGCCCTATGAGAAAGCTGCACCCTCCATCCGCAATGGTTCAATGCGTATTAATAAAAATGCAAAACTTAACCTCACAAATATCAAAGACCAACTGGCCTGGTTTCAGTCTGAAAACCTGGTATCAAAGAGCATCACCATTGATACCATAGTTGATTCAGGTTTTGTCGAAACCTACTGAATTACGGCGGTGTCCGGTTAGGGTTATCCGGAATGTAACTTATGCCCTTTTTCTAAGCGGGCACTGCTGACTGATTTTTGCTTTATCAGGACAGCTACTACTGACAAAAACTCGTAAAAATTTAAATATTTAATGGCTAAGTAAAAAACTTCATATGCGAGGCGCGTAAATATTCTATTATTTCGGCGTACTAGGGTACGTCGTAATGATGGAATATTTACAGCAACGAAGCAGATGAAGGATTTTTACGACGCCATCACTACTGTATGGCTGTCCTTTCTATTGGAATTTTTTATTATATGGATCTGCAGCTCAAAAATATTACACACTCCTATGGCGAAATTGACGTACTGGGTAATATCGACCTGACCGTGAATGGAGGCGAGATTGTCTGTATTGTCGGCCCGTCAGGCTGTGGTAAATCAACTCTGTTGCGACTGATAGGAGGGTTGGAACGACCTGTTTCCGGCGAGGTACTGCTGCTGGGTGAACCACCGAAAGAGTCACTAAATCCGTTGACCTACATTTTTCAGGACTTTGCCTTACTGCCCTGGCGAACTGTAGAAGGTAATGTCAGCCTGGCACTGGAAGATCATTCCATCAGCAAGCTGGAATCACGGGAGATAATCAATGATGTACTCAGTCGTACTCATCTCAGTGATTTTAGAAAGGCATTGCCCCGTCAGCTCTCGGGAGGCATGAAACAGAGGGTAGCAATAGCTCGTGCCCTTGCCGTCAGGCCGGCGGTGATGCTGATGGATGAACCACTTTCGGCGCTTGACAGTCAGACCCGTGAATTGCTGATGGACGATCTGATAGATCTCTGGATGCGTGAATCTTTCACTGCTGTCTATGTCACTCATAACCTTCATGAGGCTGTGCGTTTCGGGCACAGAATTGTAGTTCTTTCGCGCAGGCCGGGCAGGGTGCGCGAGGTAGTGAAGATTGATAGACCTCTGGGGGATCGTGGTGATGCCAATGCAGATTTGGAGGAAGTGCAACAGCACTTATGGAGCTTGATGCGAGACGAGGCCCGTGCTGCAGACCGGGAGCTGCTTCATGGTTAATGACAGAGCCAGGCCCGTCCCCTTCAGGGGAGGAGGTTTTAAACATAAACCGGCGGTTGCTGTCTCATTGTTGGTATTTGTGGTGCTGATTCTTTTCTGGGAAGTTGGGTCACGCACCGGCTTCATCAGCAATCTGGTGCTGCCGGCTCCATCCGAGGCATTTACCGCTCTACTGCAGCTGATTGAGACCGATATGTTGTGGAAACATCTCAGTGCATCCCTTCAACGGCTGATACTGGGCTGGACATTCGGCACGCTTTTCGGTGTCTGTGTTGGCTTGTTGATCGGTCTTTTCAGCATAGTCAGGGCAGGGCTGTCTCCTCTGGTTTCGGCTATCTTTGCGATCCCCAAAATTGCCATGCTGCCACTTTTTATAATCTGGTTTGGTATTGGCGAAGGCTCAAAGGTTGCAACGATTCTCTTTGGCACGTTTTTCCCAACTGTAATTGCCACTTATGGAGGAGTTGACAATGTTGATCGTACTCTGATCCGTATGGGGCAGTCCTTCGGCCTCTCCTGGCTCTCCATAGTTCGAAAAATTATCATTCCGGGTGCCCTACCTGCGATTCTTTCCGGTTTCAGGATATCAGCTTCAATCGGCATCATTTTGCTGGTGGCGGCGGAGATGATCGGAGCAGAGTTTGGAATAGGAGCCTATATCTTACTCGCCGGAAGCTTGATGGCTACGGATCAGCTGATAGCTGGCGTGTCAATTCTCTCTCTAATGGGACTGACCATGGCCTGGCTTATCGGCAAGGCGGAGAACTATTTCCTGAAATGGCGTATGTGAGGGGATGTTTTAAAAAAGTCCTCGGCGATATATTTTGAGGTCTTGGTTCTCGGACAGCCCTCTAGAATATGGGGTAATGATTTTAGTATATAAAATTTCCTTCTAAAAAAATATCACTTTATGATGACAGTACCCAACAATCATCCATCTTCTCAAATTCATAACTAAGGGTTGCCAGTTTTGAAACAAAAATGTATCGAGCTACCATAAAACACTCTTCTTCCGAATTGAAATATTCACCGATTCTTTGCAAATAAGAGGTCGCTTTGACTACTTCAAGCA
>JAOZLO010000137.1 GCA_029934775.1 Desulfocapsaceae bacterium | reverse complement strand
CTAGTTTCGTTTATGGCAGAACAGGCAGCGATATTTGGGAGGGTGGCCTTCAGGAAGAGGGGCAATCTTGTCGGCGTCATGGCATTCTGCGCAAAATTTTTCTGCCTCTTTTTTCCCTTCTATACTGTACAGTTTGATATGATCTTCATCTTTTGGTAAAAAAGAAGTTGTTTCTTCAGGAGCATTCAATAGAAAAACAAGTATTCCTCCGCAAAAAAGTGCAAAGATACTGTTCATAACCCATATTTTTTTTTTATTTTTCTTATCCATTCTTGGTAATCTCGTAAAAAGTAATTTGGGGGATGGGTATTAAAAAATCAGTTTGCCATCTCAATTTTATTAAATGTGAAAAGTTTTGTCCGTAAGGCCAGGATGAAAAACTCGGACATGATGGTCCCTGCAAAACGACTTCTTCCGGAAATGGAGGCCATTTTTTTGTGTTTTTTATGCATTTCGATCAATCTTGATAGTTCAGTCAGCGGGTTTCCGGGAGTTGTAATAGATTCTGCAACTGCATTTCCGGAAATAATTGCCGGATAAATTCCTTCCCCGGTCAAACCAGATGCCAGACCAGCAGCATCACCTGCAAGAAAAATATTATCTTTAAATTGCCATCCCCGGTAATCAAAATTGATAAATTCTGCACTAGGACTACTCTTCTTAAGGCAGAAATCTGATTCTTCAGTCCATCGCAGCAGATTTTTTTTTAAAAGGGCAGGTTGTATAATTTTTGCGTCAGCGAAAGCACCGATTGATGCAGTTTCAGTGTGTGGGAAAACCCATGCATAACCATTTCTGAAAAGGGTACTGTTGAAATGCCACTGCATTTTAGGGAAATCACCTGGAACTTGATAATTAATACCAACGCTGGCGAAATTAACTGGAATACCAAGATATCTTCTTACAAGAGAAGAAGAGCCATCAGCACCCACAAGATAACTATATTTTATCCTCTCTGAAATACCTTTATCTCTATTTAAAAGAGTAACATTATTTTTGTCTATGGCCTTCACGAGACAAGATGTACGTATCTCTGCCCCGGCATTTCTGGCAATATTGGCCATATATCGGCCTAATTTTTCTCGATTGACTGTAGCAATAATAGGGAATTCTGCAGTTATCTTTGCTTGCTGAAATCTTGAAAAAAGGAACTGGGAAGGGAATTCTCTTTCAGCAGCAAAACCGGGAACTTTCTGAATAAGCCCGTTCCATGTAATACCCCCAGCACAAATTTTTTTTCCAATAGTTCTCTTTCGTTCAATGACCAGAGGCTTCATTCCTCTGTCAGCGGCTGTTTTTGCACAGGCAAGACCAGCTGGTCCACCTCCTACAATAACAATATCATATGACATAACTCCACGGAGAAACGGAAAGGGAAAAGTTAAAAAGAGTGAAAAGAATATCTATAGTTAACCCTCGGACAAAGTGGCAAAGAGATATTCTCTGTTGAGACGGGCAATATTTCGAATGGAGATGCCTTTTGGGCAGACAGCCTCACATTCTCTGGCATTGGTGCAGTTACCAAAGCCTTCTTCATCCATCTGTGCTACCATCGCAAGTGCACGCTTTTTTTGTTCCGGCTGACCCTGTGGTAAGAGTGCCAACTGCGAAATTTTTGCACTGGTAAACAACATCGCTGCTCCATTTGGACAGCTTGCGACACAGGCTCCACAGCCGATACATGCGGCCGCATCCATCGATAGTTCAGCTTCATTTGAAGGGATTGGGAGACTGTTTCCATCGGGGGTGCCCCCGGTGTTTACTGAAATATATCCACCGGATTGAATAATTCTGTCAAGGGAAGATCTGTCTACCAGAAGGTCTTTTTTTACCGGAAAAGCCCTTGAACGAAAAGGCTCAATAACTATAGTATCCCCACTTGAGAAATTGCGCATATGCAACTGACAGAGAGTGACCTCTTTCTCAGGGCCGTGAGCGATACCATCTACAACTGCCCCGCACATACCGCAAATCCCCTCACGGCAATCATGATCAAAAGCAACTGGGCTTTTCCCCTCTTTGGTCAATTTTTCATTGAGAATATCCAGCATTTCCAGAAATGACATGTCGGTATGAACATTGTCCAGAGGGTAAATTTCCAAACTACCGAGGCTGTCACTGTTCTCCTGCCGCCAGATCTTCAATGTCAGGTTAATGGTACTCATTATGTTTTACCTTAAAAATTCAATTTAAAGGTCCAGATGAAAAGACCTATTTGTAACTTCTCTGGCTTGGTTTGACAAATTCGAATACCAGATCTTCTTTGTGCATTTTCGGGAATTCTCCAGGTGGGGTATGCTCCCAAACTGAAACGTGGGTAAAATTTTCATCATCACGCTTCGCTTCATTTTCTTCTGTTTGGCTCTCTTCTCTTAGATGGCACCCACACGACTCCTCTCTTGAAAGTGCGTCACGGATCATAATCTCTGCAAATTCAAGAAAGTCAGCAACGCGTCCGGCACGTTCAAGAGATTGGTTTAAATCCTTGCCACTACCGGGGATATAAACGTAATCCCAGAATTTATTGACGAGGTCCGGTAATTCTTCAAGAGCTTTTTCCAAATTTTCTTTATTACGGGACATACCGCAATAATCCCATAGTAGATGGCCAAGTTCTTTGTGGATTTGATCAACTGTAAGTTTACCGGCAGGGCCATCAAAGCTGTTCTTTAGCAGTTTATCGATCCTGTCTTCCACTTCTCGTTTGGAATCCTTGAAAGGGACCTCTGTCCCTACAACTTTTTCCAGGGAGTGAGTGCCAAGATAATGAGCAACTGAAGTAGCGATTATAAAATATCCATCAGCCAGTCCCTGCATTAAAGCACTTGCCCCAAGACGATTTGCGCCATGATCGGAAAAATTACACTCACCAATAGCAAAGAGTCCAGGAATTGTTGTCATCAGATCGTAATCAACCCAGAGTCCTCCCATGGTATAGTGAACAGCAGGATAGATCAACATCGGTTCTTTTACCGGGTTGCTGTCGGTGATTTTTTCGTACATTTGGAAAAGGTTGCCATATTTTTTTAGAATGGTTTCTTCCCCATCCCGCTTAATGGCCTCCGCAAAATCGAGGTAAACAGCCAGGCCGGTATTCCCTACACCTTTTCCTGCATCACACTGCTCTTTTGCATTTCTGGAGGCGACGTCTCTAGGAACAAGATTGCCGAAACTTGGATACTTATTTTCAAGATAATAATCTCGTTCCTCCTCAGGAATTTCAGATGCCTGCCTGCTGTCTCCTGCTTTTAGGGGGACCCATACTCTGCCATCATTGCGCAGGCTCTCACTCATAAGTGTAAGCTTGGACTGATAATCCCCATGTACAGGAATACATGTGGGATGAATCTGAACAAAAGACGGGTTGGCGAATCCGGCGCCTCGTTTATGGGCGCGCCAGGCAGCAGTAACGTTGGAGGCCATTGCATTTGTCGAAAGATAGTAGGCATTGCCATAACCACCTGTAGCAAGAATAACAACATCTGCGTAGTAGCTTTCAATTTCACCTGTCATGATGTCCCGCACTGTTATCCCCCGGGCTCTGCCTTCAATGAGGACAAGATCCATCATTTCACGGCGATTATACATTGTGACCTTTCCAGCATGAATCTGTCGTGAAAGTGCGCTGTATGCACCTAGAAGAAGCTGCTGACCAGTCTGGCCACGTGCATAAAAGGTCCGAGAGACCTGTGCACCACCAAAGGATCTGTTCGCCAGGGTACCGCCGTACTCTCTGGCAAAAGGAACCCCCTGGGCAACACACTGATCAATAATTTCGTTACTCACTTCGGCAAGTCTGTATACATTCGCCTCTCTTGCTCTGAAATCACCACCTTTAATCGTGTCATAAAAAAGGCGATGGACAGAATCGCCATCATTTTGGTAATTTTTCGCAGCATTAATGCCCCCCTGAGCTGCTATGGAGTGCGCACGACGAGGACTGTCTTGAATGCAAAAGGTCTGTACTTCATATCCTTGTTCGGCAAGTGTAGCTGAAGCAGATGCACCTGCGAGCCCAGTTCCAACGACTATTACTCTGTATTTTCGCCTGTTAGCTGGATTAACTAACTTATTAGTAAATTTATGATTATTCCATTTTTCGGCAAGTGGGCCTGAAGGTACACGTGAATTAAGTTCCATATTTAAAACCTTGGCTTGTTTCTTTTAGTGGATATAGTTGAATGTTTTCCTGACAGCCTGAAGGCTACCCTAAATTCTATTTCGACATAATAAAACGAAATCTATCAATAACAGGTGCCTAAACCGGTCATGAAATAAAGCGGTATTCCAGCAAATAGAATAAGAAAAAAGAGTGGAATAATTAAAGTCAGCTTGGAAATTGCATAATCATACCGTGGATGATTTAGTCCAAAAGTCTGCAACATACTCCAGAAACCATGGCTCAGGTGTATGGCCAGGGCGACAAAAGATGCGATGTAAAACAGGCCATAAAAAAAACTGCCCAGCAACTCTTTTACAGTTACTGATATGGGCACATCTCCAGTAGAAAATGTAAAACCAAAAATATGTATCACGAGAAAAAGCAGTATAAACAGGCCTGTATATGGCATTGTCTCAGAGCTGAATGAATTTTTAACAACCCGTGTTGTAACATTATATCTTGAGTTGCTGACCTGTCTGTTTTCGTAATAGAGAAACAAGCCCATCCCAATGTGTACTATAAAAATTGCGAGAAAAAGAAGACTGAAGAGAAGAACGATCAGTGGATGACTATGGAGTTCATCAGCGTAACTCTGAAAAACTTCACTGCTCATATAAATTGTGGCGTTCCCGGCAGCATGAGAGAATAAAAACAAGAGCAGCAGCAACCCAGTGCCAGCCATTACTAATTTCTTACCAATAGAAGACTTTAAAAACCTACCAAACCACATAAGCACTCCTTTATTTGAGGAATTATGAACGAAAGTATTTTTAAATTTGATAATAAAGAAATAATTAAAAAAAGAAAGGAAAAACTGTTATTTCGATTGTACACTCTTGCTCAATTTTATTTTAGAACTAGAATGTCGGCAAAAATATTCCATTATTAACCAAACCAGTATAACCATTCGCTACCCTCTTTAATACCATTCTGATGAGTATAAAAAAGAAGGAAATGGAAAGCGGGGAGGAACTCACTTCTACGATGCTTTATTCATCTATTATATTTGATCTTGACGGTACTCTTCTTGATACTCTGACAGATATCGCTGACTCCGTTAACAGGGTGCTCAGCATAAATAATTTTTCGACCCATCCCAGAGACAGTTTTAAAAAATTTATAGGCGATGGTCTCTATAACCTCATTACACGAAGTGTTCCAGTCGGCACAAAAGAATCCGTGATTTTGAAATGCTGTGAGACCTTTACTGAAATTTACTCAGAAAACTGGAAGAAAAACTGTTTCCCTTATGAAGGGATTGATACTATGTTGAACAGTCTTTCGGCTGAGGGAATTAAACTTGCTGTACTATCAAATAAACCCCATGCTTTTACCTGTCAGTTTGTAGATCAATTTTTCCCCAGGGCTACGTTTGAAATAGTTTTCGGTCAGCGAGAGGGTATTGAGAAAAAACCAGATCCTGCGGGGGCTCTTATTATTTCAGAATTCCTCCAGACCATACCCGAGAACATTCTGTTCGTTGGCGACAGTGATGTGGATATCCAGACTGGAAGAAATGCCGGTATGGGAACTGCAGGGGTTTCCTGGGGATACCGAAACGTAAAAGAGCTCGAAGAAAATAAAGCTGCAATTATTGTGAACAGTCCCCAGGAGATTGTAGAATATGTTTTATCTGCCGCCTGAATTCCTTCCCTATATTAAATATGCAACGCCGCCTGTTGTAGGTGCAATTATTGGTTATGTCACCAATAGAGTAGCAATAAAGATGCTCTTTCGACCATTAAAGGCGGTGAGGATAGGTGGAATTCGCATTCCGATGACACCCGGCGTTGTTCCTTCCAAACGTTCTGAACTCGCTCAAAACATGGGTGAGGTTGTTGGGGACCATCTTCTTACCAGTAAGGAAATCAGTACAGGACTCAGTCAGGAAATTTTTCAAGACAAACTTCTATCTCTTATAGAAGAGAGGATTAAAATAGTTTTAGAGAAAGATCTTGATACCCTGCCTTCTCTGATTCCTGCTCAATTTCGTGTCTATTTTGATCTTGCCGTTAAAACGATTATATATCAGGTAAAAGAAAACCTGCATTCATTTATTAATTCTGAACAATTTGCTTCAATTGTAGGCTCGGCTGTCGACAATCGAATTGAAGATTTTCTCAACCATGATTTGGAGACGATACTCTCGTCCACCAGCAGGGAGGCTTTTTATAAATGTATTGAAGCAAATATGCAGCGAATGTTTGTCAGCCCGGAAATGAAGCAGTGGGTAGAGGATTTTGTCCATCAGAAAATTCACACTGTATTACTGGAGGAAAAAACAGTTGCAGACCTGCTTCCTGAATCACTGCAGGAACTTTTACTGGCAAGCCTGGAAAAACAGACCCCACTGGTGCTTAAAAAACTGACGACCATAGTCAGTGAGCCCGACGTTCGTGATAAAATTGTCAAAGGTGTCTGTATAGGTGTTGATACTTTTATTGACTCCCTCGGTTCCATGGCTGATATGGCTCGTGGATTTTTAAACATGGATTCCGTCGAAGAAAAAATACGTGAATACCTGATTGATAAAAATGATGACATAGTCACTTGGCTGCAGTCAGAGAAAGTACAGGGCAAAGTTGTTGCAGGATTAAAAGAACGTAGTCTGGATTTTATCCACAAACCTATTGCCACCTATGTTCAAGCGGACGATGAAAATGTTATTGAAGATTTCTGCAGTCAACTGACCAGACAGATTCTGTTCCTTATAGGTGATGGGGAGGTGACCGGTACACTTTCACATATGATTAAGTCAAATATGGAAAATTATATAGATTCCGGGGATATTAAAATTAAGGTTGCCATTGCAGAACTTGTCGGACAGAAAGAACTGGGACGTGGAAAACTTTGGCTTAAGGATGAAATAGTATCATTAATAAGATCTGATCAAACACTTTTGGCCATCAACACGATGGTTGAATCCATGACAGGCTCACTGCTTGAGAGAAAGATAGGTAGACTGGCTAATATTATACCTGTGGGAGTGCGAGAGGGAACTGCTCGATCTCTGAAGAAATTAGCTTCTGCCATGCTTGAAACTGGAGTACCCAGTCTTGTTCGGACACTTAATATCAGGAAAATTGTGACCGAGAAGATAAACTCCCTTGATCTGCTCAGTATTGAAAGGTTGCTGCTCTCTATAATGGAAGAACAGTTTAAATATATAAACCTCTTTGGAGCACTCCTCGGATTTATGATCGGCTGTCTTAA
>JAOZLO010000136.1 GCA_029934775.1 Desulfocapsaceae bacterium | reverse complement strand
CTTCCCATGATCATCAGTTTGTGGCAACAGTGGCAAACAGGATTGTAGAAATCACTCCGGATGGTATTATAGACGAGATGATGAATTTTGATCAGTACCTGGCTATGAGGGAAGACAGTCAGCTAGTTGAACATGGTTATCTGGACAGGAAAGCCGCTTAGGAAGGAAAAATGATCGATTTCATGTTGCAGTTCAGCCCTGTTATGCAGGCCCTGATAGCCACACTCTTTACCTGGGGGGTGACTGCTGCAGGAGCCAGTCTTGTATTTTTTACCCGAACTATAAACCCAAAGGTCCTGGATTCAATGCTCGGTTTTGCCGCCGGTGTGATGATAGCAGCCAGTTTCTGGTCTCTTCTTGCTCCGGGGATCGAGATGGCAGAACAGTTGGGACATATTTCATGGCTGACTGCAGCTATTGGATTTATGGGAGGAGGAATATTTATGAGATTGACAGATAAATTCCTCCCACACCTTCACCCAGGTCTGAGTATTGATAAGAGTGAGGGGATAAAGACCTCGTGGCAACGATCTACTCTCCTGGTACTTGCCATTACAT
Organism: Desulfocapsaceae bacterium; assembly: GCA_029934775.1. Classification (GTDB taxonomy): domain Bacteria; phylum Desulfobacterota; class Desulfobulbia; order Desulfobulbales; family Desulfocapsaceae; genus Desulfomarina. The sequence continues at coordinate 6,819 of JAOZLO010000136.1, read as the reverse complement.
TACACAATATACCTGAAGGACTGGCTGTTGGAGTTGCTTTTGGAGCTGTTGCTGCTGATCTTCCATCTGCTACTATTGGAGGTGCGATTGCCCTGGCAATTGGTATTGGGATACAGAATTTTCCTGAAGGAACAGCGGTGTCAGTTCCCTTGAGAAGAGAAGGAATGAGTAAAGGGAAAAGTTTTTTTCTTGGGCAGGCCTCCGGTATAGTAGAACCTGTTGCCGGGGTTATCGGGGCACTCTTTGTCCTGAAGATGCAAAATATTCTGCCATATGCACTCTGCTTTGCTGCCGGAGCCATGATTTTTGTCGTGGTGGAGGAACTTATTCCAGAATCTCAGAAAAATTTCAATAATATTGATATGGTAACAATGGCAACAATGACCGGCTTTACCGTTATGATGATTCTAGATGTGGCTCTGGGGTGATCAACTGGAATATGAATATCAGTTATGGACTTTTTGTATATTAATTTTCCTGTTTCAGGCGTAACAACGTGGATATTCATTCCGCCGTTGACAGCTTTTATTGTCTCATTTTTTACATCTATGGGGGGAGTATCCGGGGCATTTCTTTTGTTACCATTTCAGATGAGTATATTAAATTATACAGCACCATCTGTAAGTGGGACGAATCAGTTATTTAATATTGTCGCCATTCCAAGCGGTGTATGGCGATATATAAAAGAAAAACGCATGCTCTGGCCTCTGACATGGGTCGTAATTGTTGGCACCTTGCCGGGAGTGCTGCTTGGGGCGTGGGTTCGGCTGGCATATCTCCCGGATTCGAGAAACTTTAAACTTTTCGTCGGACTTGTCTTACTCTATTTAGGGATTAAGCTTGCTTTTGATATAGTTACGGGCATAAAACAGAAATCCGGCTTTCAGAATAATGGATCAGCTGTCCCCAGAAGTGAGTTTATAATTACCGACACTCGTTTTTCTTTTAAACAGGTTGAATTCAGGTTCAGTGGTCAACAGTTTTCATTTTCAGTTCCCGGCGTGAGTTTACTCTGTTTTATTGTGGGGATTATAGGTGGAATATACGGAATTGGTGGAGGGGCAATTATAGCTCCTTTCTTTGTTACATTTTTCCATCTGCCTGTGTATGCGGTTGCTGGGGCAGCATTGCTGGGGACATTTGTAACTTCTGCAGTGGGTGTTGTTGTTTATCAGCTTCTGGCGCCTTTTTATTCAGATATGTCTGTCGCTCCTGACTGGAGCCTGGGAGTTTTATTCGGTATTGGCGGGTTTTGTGGTATGTATCTTGGTGCACGATGTCAGAAATATGTCTCTGTAAAGAGTATCAAATTGGTTTTGTGTCTCTCTGTTTTATTTGTAGCGTGCAGGTATATATATGATTTTATCGCCTCACTGTATTACCTTTAAACTTTTTGTTGAAGGTAACTGCTCACAGGGCACCGCATTTTTCCGCGGTCACGCCTGCTTACGTATGACTTATACGCAGCACAGGTCTGCCTGCAAAAATCTACGGCACCCTGTAAACAGTTACAAGTACGGAGGTTAGCAAAGTTCAGATGCTTACCCCATGAGTAGTTACTGTTGAAGAGGATTCTGCTATGCTGTCTACACTGCGTCTGATACTTTTATTACCACTTGTTATTCTTATGTTTTCATCATGTTCAAATTCTGAAGAACCTGACAAAAAGGGTATCATTGAGGAAACTACTGATAAAATTGCCCAGGAGGCAATCTCTTCAATAAAAACTCCGATCGAGCAGGCAAAGTTGGCAAAAGAGTTGCAAGAAAGCCATAATCGTGCAATTCAGGAGACAATTGATCAGCAATAATATGCTGTAAATTGAATATGAAGATGTTTTTTGAAGGAGCCTGGTAAAGAGAAAATATGACACCAGTCGGGAAGACAGTATTTTTTCTACTTTTTCTTTCGAGTTGTTCTATAGTTCCCAGAGAAATCTATGATGAACGGTTGTTGGATTTCAATACTCACAGGGAACTTGTAATATGGATGCTTTCTGATATTCAGCCTGAAGACAAGCAGGGGAGGACCATTTTTGAGAAGGCGATCGAAGATGTTAATACCAGCCTTCCGGGTGTCAATTTTGCTGTCGTTGCCGGAGATTTACTCAAATCACGCAGTCAGCGTGAATCGTTTGAGTGGTTTGTTTCCACCAGAAACAGATCTTTAATCAGCAACTGGTTTGAGATTGCCGGTAACCATGATGTTCGAAGTGGAGATATATTCCGGCAATATATTAAAAAACCACCCCACTACGGGGTGATGGTTGGTAATGTTCTGCTGCTTTTGATTTCTGATGAGTCAACTGATTCTAAAACGGATATTTCCGATGCGGTTTTCAACTGGTGGCGAGATGCTGTGATTCGCAATCAGGAGAAGTTGATTCTCACCGTGACCCACGCACCGCTGGCGAGCAGCGGACTTTTCTCCTCCGGTTTTAAGAGCAGAAGAATTGACAACTCAGAGCGGTTTGACACTGTTCTAAAAGAATCGAAGGTGGCTATCTGGGCTTCCGGGCACTCCCATCTCCCCCAGGGAATGGCAGGGACAGTCAGTATCAATCCTGATCTGGGTGGCACTTTTTTTGTCAACGTCAGTGCTATTCGGGAAGACTACTTCATGGATAGTCAGTCGAGGTTTTTTATTTTCGAGGAAGGTTCGGATATCGTCTGGATACGATCGAGAAACCATACCGAAAAGCGTTTTGATCCCCATCTTGATATTCCTCTCAAACTTGACAGACCATTTATCTGGGATGGTTCTGATCCTCGATTAGTATTGCATCCATAATACTATTCCCGCAGGGTTATCAGGGATTCATCAAGTGTTCTGCAGATGGTGATAAAGGAATCAAATCCGGAAATCTCAAAAACTTCCTGTACGTGGTCCTGCATGCTGCAGGTGATAAACTGATATGGTGTAGGTTTGTACGCTTTGGCCGTATTCAGAATAATTCGGAGTCCGGCACTTGAAATATAGTCCAGGTTATTGAAGTTGAATACCAGGTGGTTTGAAGGAGAAATGAGATAATCATTTACCTGTTGTTCAAATAAAGGTGCTGAATGAGAGTCAAGCCGGCCATCCAGCGTGAAGATGGTTGTATCGTTTTCTTGATTTATTTCTGCTTCCATATAATCCTGTTGCAGGAAACTGCTGTCTACCTGCACTCCTCATATAAGATTTTTTTCAGGGTAAGAATATTTTTGTTGTCTACTCTTGTATATTTACATTTGTCACTGAACTTGCGGATAAGGTGGATCCCGAGTCCGCCGCATTTTCTTTTTTCTAAGGGCAGCGCAATGTCAACCGCTGGGGTGACGGTGGGGTCAAAAGGTGGACCGTCGTCCATTATTACCAGTGTAATCACTGCCTTTTTTTTTGTTAGTTTTATATCTATTTCACTATCTTTTTCAACATCGCCATGCTCAACAATATTGCTGATAAGCTCATCCAGTATGAGATTTAACTCCATAGTTGTCTTGCTGGAGAGAGACCACTTCTTCTTAAGGCGCATAAGAGTGGTATGCAGAGTTACGAGCTCTGAGCATCTGGCTCTTATTTGAAAATGAAATTCCATATTTTACAGGGCTGTTATCCCAATTCTTGTAGAACAGCTGGGAGCTGCTTCTGAAATATTTGTTCTTTCCCACCTGTGTATTTCTTTGAATAGTATTTTAAGAGAGAGTGGGTGAATTTCTGGAAACTGGGTGAGTATTTTTGAAAATTGTGTTCGGCCAAGCGTCAGAACAGTAGCTTTTGTTTCAGCTGCCAAATTAAAGAGTGCCGGCATACAGCAAAAAAGAGAAAGAGAGCCCAGAAAATCACCCTCGGTAAATCTTTGAACTACTGTGTTTTTCGTGATTTTCCCTTGAGTGGTAAGTATCAGGCTACCATCGAGAACAAGGTAGGCATGGCCTGGGGCATCACCCTCTTCGTAGAGAAGGTCCCCCTGTGAAAAACTTCCTCTGGTGGCTACAAAAGCGATGAGCTTTAATGCTTTAACTGGGAAAGTGGAGAAAAATGGTATTTCTTTCAGCAGCGTCATATTTTGCTGCATCTCCGGCATGTGGTCATTTTTTTCCGTAAATGAGCTCATAGAGAATTCCTTTCTGGTCAATAAGTTGAGGATAAGTTCCCCATTCAACGAGTTTTCCAGCCTTCATGACAGCTATTTTGTCAAAACCTTGAATAGTATCCAGTCGATGGATAATGGCAATAACTGTTCTTTTCTTTTTCCATCTCATTTCCATGAGTCGTTGAATTCTGGTTTGTGACTTGTTATCAAGAGCTGAAGTCGCCTCATCCATGATAATTATGCTGGGTTGTTTTATGAGAACTCTGGCAATGGCCAGTTTTTGTCTTTGGCCACCAGATAATCTGTCTCCTGTGCTGCCGACTTGAAAATGCATACCTATTGAGGCAATCTTCTCCAGGCACTCCTCCTCGATAAGCATATGTATGACAGCCTGGTTTATTTTTTCCTGGGCATGGGCCAGGTCAGATTTTGTTTTGCCAAAGAGAATGTTATTGAGGATGGACTGGTCATGGATGTACCTTTTTTCTTCGTAAAACTGGAATAGTCCAGGGGTCACTTTTTCACACCATCCTGGGAAACTGTCCCTGGCAGAGAGAATCCTTGATTTCAAGTTTCTCCGTAGTGGTGTCATTGTATGGATAGCCGGTGTGAAGTTGAGTGCCAGAGCGAGGAGAGACATCTGTTCTTTTTCCGGGAGCGAGGAAGGTTGCTTTTTTTTGAGGTGATTCAGGATATTCCTGCATTCTTCAAGTTTGTCTGCAGGAACAGGGCTGTTCTCAAAAAAGATGTCAACAGTTTCTACACCACCGAGAATGTCCACAGCCTGTTCCGCCAGTTCAACACCGAGTTTTAAAAGCAGCGGAAGTAAATCTTCTTTTTGGAGAAAATTCCTGAATTTTTTATTGCCAGGGAGGAGTTGATAACCAAAATTATTATTTGTTGCCGTTCCGAAAGTGATATTTTCTGCAATACTTGAATTGAAATGGTATGTGTGCTGGTCGAAAAATTCGACATAATCAGATAGATCTTTATCAAATTGGTCTCTGAACATCTTTCGTATGCGGATAATTGTTTTAATCATCTTCTGATCACCAGGATCGATAAAGCTATCCAGGCCAAATCGCATAACATCGACAAAGAGACCTGCCTGCTGGAGAACCAGAATCATCCTGTCAAGATCTGGGTCTTCGTCTTCACAGAGAATGGCATTGTTCTGGCTTGTAATTGCCAGGGGGGTTGCTGCCTGAAGGGCATAAAGGAGGTTTTCCTTGATTGAACCGGTAAAAATGAATGGAGACTGTGAGATGTAACCGATATTATCGGTGATTTCGGCCTTGCTGAGAGAAGATACCTCCCGACCACCAATAGTAATGGACCCTTTTGTATATTGATACATCTTACCGATACACTGCACAAGGGTGCTTTTGCCACTGCCTGAAAATCCGACTACTGCCAGATGCTCGCCTGCTTTAAGGGAAAAACTTACCCCCTTTAAAAGTCTGTGGCCTTCAGAGGTTTCAAAACCAAGGTCAGTTACCTCGATTTGGTTGTTGAATTTTTCTGTATCTGTAGTTGAAATTTCAAGAGGGAACTCAGGTGGTGTGTTGAAATAGTCCATGGTACGGGTGTATCGGACTGAGGCATCCTGATACGTTTGATAGAATTCTATCAGTTCTTTCCAGGGGTCATAGAGCTTTTCCTGGGCTGAAAGGAAGGCTACCATGGCACCAAGTTCAAGTTCTCCATGCATGACAAGGTATCCGCCAAAAATGAAAACGATGAAGGGGCCCAGGCTGACAAAATAATTATTGGTTGTTTTTATGCCAAAACGAAAAAGGGACCAGCGGATACGGATTTTTTTCAGTTCTTCCACCAGGGTATCAAATTTGCGATTTTCTTGCTGGTAGGCGCCATGTACCTGTACTTCATGGATTCCCGAGATTGATTCTGCTATCTGGTTTGCGGTTTCTCTGGATAGATCCACTCTTCTTTTATTTTCTCTGTTCGCTTTTTTTTGTAGAAGCGGGACAACAAAAACGGCCAGGGGGTAGATAAGCAGGGTGGCCCCGGCGAGCTTTGGATTAAGTGAGAACAGGTAACCTGCAAAAGCGAGGAGCGTAAGAACATTGGTCACGGGAACAGCAAATGCCTGCCCTGCAAAGGTTCCTGCTGCACTCAACTCTGTCATGAGCGATGAGACCACCATGCCTGGCTGGGTGGTGCGGAAGAAGCTGAGAGGCATAGTGAGTATATGATGATAGAGATCTTTTCGTATGGTCATCATTGCACGCTCTCCAATAAGTACCTGGAGATAGTTGGTCGCCAGCTTGAGTAAGCTTGTGGTTGTCACAGCAAGAAGATAAATTCCACAATAGAGTATCAGGCCGGATAAATTTCGAAGAGCAATGGCATCATTGACTATCCTCCTCTGCATTTCCAGAGGAAGGACACGGCTGAAAACAATAAAAATAATAACGGCAAAGAGGATAAGCTGCAGTTTGAGGTTCCCGCTGAAAGCCCAGAAAAAGAGGGATCTTTCTGTAACAGGGGAGGTAGGTTTGTTTTTCCCGATCCTCTGTTTCTGGCGAGTTTTTAATGCCAACGTGGTTGCCCTGTCTGGATTTTTTTTAATAGTTGATTGAACAGGAGTCTGTCAAACTCTCCTACCTGTCATGATTTTTCGTTATGTTCTAATACTCCACAAGGTACTTATACCCAGCATTGTCCGGTTAGAAAATTGCATACTTTAATAAACGGCGTCACCGACTGTTCTTTTTCGCTGT
>JAOZLO010000135.1:6910-7391 GCA_029934775.1 Desulfocapsaceae bacterium | reverse complement strand
TCTCGGACAGCCTCCTAGGATTTCCTGCGCAAAACTCTTTTATCACCAATCCTCATTGTCACCTTTATCCGATCGAGATACTCAAGAATCGGGATGGAAAACTTCCGGGTCAGGCCGGTTAAAGCTTTAAAACGGGGGGCATCTATTTCGCCCTCTTCTTCAATAGTTCTCTTCACCGAGGCAATGAGTGGAGCTATAATCTCCTGTGCATAATACAATGTCTCACTTACCTTGACCAACTGCCCCTCGCGCTGCAAAAGACCTATGACATCCTTCACAAGAGAGGTTGGATAATCGGAAAAACGGTCCATTGTCTCTTTAAGTGTTGGTGTGGAAAGGCCCTTTTCCTTATACCATCTCTCCAACTCTCTCTGCAATTTCTGTTCATCCGCCTTCAGAGCAACCTGATGGGAGGCCATGCGGATAACAGATTCTTCCTGCACAACAATTGACTTCCTTAAAAGTTCATTTAAACAGTAGT
>JAOZLO010000135.1:237-6900 GCA_029934775.1 Desulfocapsaceae bacterium | reverse complement strand
CTTTGCTGTCAACTCTTTTTCCAGCTGAAGATCGAAGCTCCTCCTTTACCAGTCCAGTCAGCAAAGGGTTAACTTTATGAAAAAGTTGAAGCCGGTTGACCACAAGCTCTTTAAGATTATCCGCAATTTCCCTTATTACGTAACGCTGGGTGGCTGAATCGACAACAACCATTTTTTTTGTTGACAGTGGTTCGCTCAAAACCCTTTTCAGATGTTTTCCAAAAAGTCCCAGACGTATTCCCAGGTCATTTGCAGTAAGTCCTGTTTCGCCGCTTTCACGTAGAAAAAAAAGTACCTTTTCCTCCACGGTTCCTTTTAACAGAAAAGTTGCAAGAGACTTATTATACTCCCTGTCTCTATCCGAAAGTCTCTTTCGTTTTACAGGAGATATATTGCCAACAATAACTCCGCCACCAATTGTAGCCACTGGCGAATAACTCCTGATCACATACCGGTCTCCCGACCAGGTTGCCACCTTTTTTTCAAGTAACAGCTGCACCATGGTTTCTTCACCAGGCTGCAACTCATCCCGGTCAAGTAAAGAAACTCGTCCTATTACTTCAGAGGTACCGATATGTGCACGAATGCGGGCTCGGTGCTTCAAAGGCTTTGGGTTAGACCGCAGATAGAGGAGTTGACAATCCAGCATATAGCTGGACTCCAGTACACCCGGAGGAGCGATAACCATACCACGCTCCACACGGAGAGTATCAATACCCTGAAGATTAATTGCTGTTCTGTGCCCGGCCTCCACCTCCCCTACAGATTCTGAATGGACCTGAATTCCCCGCACCTTTGTTACCATCTCAGATGGATAAAGACGCAGTTCTTCTCCAATAGAAGTTCTCCCGGAAATTGATGTGCCGGTCACAACAGCACCAAATCCCTTCATGGCAAAACTTCGATCAACCGGCAGCCTGAAAGGGCCAAATGCTTCGCTGAAATTATGGCTGATTACAAAATGATCCAGGGCAGCCCGGATATCTTCCATCCCTTCCCCGGTAGTAGAAGAAACATGAACAATCGGTGCCTCTTCTAAAAAACTGCCTTCACAAAAATCTGCAATTTCCTCGTCTACCATCTCCAGCCAGTCAGGTTCAACCAGATCAATCTTGGTTACAACGACGATGCCCTGCTTCATTCCCATTAAGCTGCATATCTCAAAATGCTCACGAGTCTGCGGCATTATTCCTTCATCTGCAGCAATAATAAAGGCGAGTATATCCATCCCGGTAACACCGGCGACCATATTTTTGACAAACTTTTCATGGCCCGGAACATCGACAATACCAATACGGTGCCCACACGGCAGGTCAAGATAAGCAAAACCAAGTTCTATGGTTATTCCCCGCTTCTGCTCTTCCTTCAGACGATCAGTTTCAATCCCTGTCAGGGCTCTGATAAAACTCGTTTTCCCATGATCGACATGACCTGCTGTGCCTAGAACAATTTCACGCATGATACTGGTATCAGAGGTAAGGATTAGAAGTTTTTTCAACACCTAAGGTTGAACTGTATCCGCCATATCCGTGACCTGGCCAGATAACAGTCTCATCCGGGAGTACCAGAAGTTTTGTCTTTATCGATTGAATAAGCTCCTCATGGGAGCCACCAGGAAAGTCGGTTCGCCCTAAACCATCAACAAAAAGTGTATCTCCAGTTATGAGATCCGGTGCATTGTAGAGGCAAATTCCACCGGGCGTATGTCCCGGTGTATGGATTACCTGTAGTTTGATCTCACCAATTTCAATACTATCACCATCTTCAACCTGGCGTCCTGGAAAAGGCGATGGTTCAAGTCCCAGCATTGAGAAATAACTCTTTACCTCAGGTTTATCGAAAAAAAGAGCATCGGCTGAGTGCATTATTATTTCAGCACCGGTCGCCTCCTGAATTTTCCTGTTACCACACACATGGTCAGGATGACCATGTGTAGCAATAATAGCTTCAACTGTAACGCCCATTTTTTCAACTTCGGCAAGAACCTTATCCTCATCTCCACCCGGATCAACAATAGCTGCCTTTTTCGTTTTTTCACAGGCAACTACGTAACAGCAGACTACCATGGATCCCACTATAATCTGTTTTATTATCATGATGTGTCGCTCATTAGTACCTTACTCCCTAACTTCTGTAAGAAAAAACAAGAAACCAAGGAGAGTATTTTAAAATTATGTGGTTACACATACCACCATGGTACTTATACCCCCTCGGAGTCTATCGCTTACCTGTGGGGTGTTATGTTATGAATGTGATGGACAGCTGCCGCCACAACCACAACCGGAGTCACTGGCAGCCATTTGCAGTGGTACTGCTTGAGCTACAGGTGGAACCCGGGTCTCAACAGCAGTAATTACTTCACCAAAAGCTCTGGCCGCAGGGCTGTCTGCCCCTGATGAAAGATAAGGCGTTCCATCGTCACCCGCCAAAACGACTTTAGGGTCCATAGGTATTTTACCAAGGAAAGGTAATTCCATCTCACGGGCCAGTTTCTCTCCTCCCCCTGATTTAAAAATATCCACAGTCTCATTGCAATGAGGACAGACAAAGCCAGACATATTCTCAATGACACCGATTATATCCATTTTAACCGTCTTGCAAAAATTTATAGATTTACGAACATCTGCAAGGGCGACTTTTTGTGGAGTGGTAACCACAATTGCTTTAACGTTAGGAATTGTCTGGGCAACAGAGAGAGGTTCATCACCGGTACCTGGAGGAGCGTCAATAATAAGGTAATCGAGATCACCCCAATCCATATCTGCTACAAACTGCCTGATTGCCTGAATCTTTAAAGGTCCTCTCCAGATGATTGCCTCATCTCTGTCTCTCATCATATATTCAAGAGAAACAACCTTAAGATTATCGTTATATTTCAGTGGAGGAACAAGTCCGTCAGGTGACTCAGGTGGTTCAACGTTTCCTTTTAAATCAAGCATACGCACCACATCGGGTCCATGAATATCAACATCCATCAGCCCAACCTGGTATCCTTGCTGGGCAAGCCCTAAAGCAAGATTGACGGATACGGTCGATTTTCCAACACCACCTTTTCCACTCATCACCAGAATCTTGTTTTTAATTTTCCCAAGAGATCTCGTTATCGCATTTTCCTGTTGAGCTGCTGCTGCCTGTTGCGCTTCATTTGAGCCACAGGAACTTCCACAAGACTCAGCCATTTTAAATCCTCCTAACTATCTGAATATATAATTACATTATTACAACAAGCGCCATATAGATGATTGTTTAATAACTCCTCAAAACATCACCACCTACAGTAATGCCGTTACTTGGAATTGCAATCACTTTCCTTGGCTGTCAGATCGTGTTAATTGAAATACTATGCCTACCAGGATCTCCATAAAAAATTGACGTTGACTTTTTGTTGCTTTCTTTCCGTTCTGTACGTAAAATGCAAAGTTCTCACATCTTCAAGGGTACCCCCCAAGAAACATTTGCTAAAACAAATATTAACTCCCGGGATGAATCTATGCTAGGCTGGTTCAAAAAAAAGTTTGACAAAAAAACTGCAGACGCTCCTATACAGAAGATAAAAGAAGATTTAACAGATACAACTCCTGAAATATCTAAAATAAAACTGGATCTGAAAACAGAAAAGACAGTTGAAAAAAAAATCAGTGAAGAGGGAGAAAGAGAAAACAAGAAAAAATCTCTTTTTTCAAGACTCAGCAACCGTCTTGCTAAAACAAGATCGTCCTTCAACTACCAGCTGGACTCTCTGTTTCTCGGGAAAAAAGAAATTAATTCGGATCTGCTCGATGATCTGGAAGAAATTCTCATAACAGCTGACCTCGGAGTTGGAACCACCCAGGAACTTCTGGAATATGCTCGCAGGAAAGTTAAACGCAGAGAACTTACCGACCCCAATTCACTCAAAGAGATACTCAAAGATCAGATTAAATCATTTATTGTCGATTCTAAAAATAACAGTGACCTGATTATACCTGATGAAGGTCCCCTGGTCATAATGGTGATTGGTGTCAATGGCGTCGGCAAAACGACGACTATCGGGAAAATTGCCAATAAATTTATCAAATCCGGTCAATCCGTTATGCTGGTAGCGGCAGACACCTTTCGTGCTGCTGCTGTCTCACAACTGCAAATCTGGGGAGAAAGAAACGACATCCCCGTTATTGCCCACAAAGATGGTGCCGACCCCTCTTCTGTTGTATTCGATGCACTGGGCACTGCCGTGAGAAAAAACACTGACGTAGTCCTTGTAGACACGGCTGGAAGACTGCATACCCATGCAAATCTTATGGAAGAGCTGAAAAAAATCAAGCGTGTTATGGGGAAAAAACTGCCGGGCTCTCCCCACGAAATTTTACTCGTAATCGATGCCACAACCGGCCAGAACGGCATCAGCCAGGCCAGATTATTTAATGACGCTGTATCCATTACCGGCATTGCCCTTACTAAACTTGACGGTACTTCAAAAGGAGGTATCGTTGCCAATATCTGCAGGGAAATCAAAATCCCCATTCGCTTCATAGGAATCGGTGAACAGATGGAAGACCTGAGAGATTTCGATGCCGGCGAATTTACCGAAGCACTTTTTCAAACTCATATCGAAGAATAATCATTAACTCAATTATATTATTATGAATTATCAACGACAACGACAGCCAGGTTGTGGCGGATGCCTGCTCATAGCCTTCCTTTTTATTTTTGTTACTGGCGGAGCACCTGCTCTAATATCCTTTCTCGGTACACTGATCTACACTGGACTGGCCGGTGTTCTTATTTTTATCGCACTTTTCTGGGGATTCAGCTACTGGGTCCAAAAGAAAGTTGCAACATATGAGCAGTCCCAGTCTGAGAGCCACAACAGATTTGTCTGGCTCCTCGTTCATGTACTGATGCATACTGCAAAAATAGATGGCCGTATCACTAAAGATGAGATCCAGACAATTCATAGATTTTTTCAATACAATTTAAACTACAACCAGACCAAGATGCTCTGGGTCAAAGAGATTATCAAGGAAGCGACCGGTACTTCCCCATCCCTTGAATCCTTACTGGAGGAATTTAAAACAACCTTTGCCTATGAGCCTCGCCTGATTTTGCTGGAGCTCGTCTTCCAGATTCTCTATACCAAGCAGGATGTCCCTGAAAACGAACTGCAGATAGCCCGCCGAATTGCCGTATTTCTTGAGATATCATCATATGATCAACGTACTATAGAGGCCAAATACAAGTATGGCCAACAGTATAGTTCAACCCCAAGCCCAAATAATGTCGCCCAGTATTACGCGACCCTTGGGCTCGAAAAGGGTGCTGATATGGATGAAATTAAGAAAGCTTATCGTAAATTAAGCATGAAATACCATCCTGATAAAGTGCGGCATCTGGGCGACGAATTTCAGAAAATTTCAGAGACAAAGATGAAAGAAATTAACGCTGCTTATGAATACTTTAAAAAAATGCAATAGAAGGAGATAAAAAATGGCTGGATCTGAGAAAATGAAACTTTTTGCCGAGAAGTCTTCATGGATAAGAAAAATGTTCGAAGAAGGCGCAAAAATGAAAGCACAATATGGCGCTGAAAATGTTTGTGACTTCAGTCTCGGTAACCCCGACGCGCCTCCACCAGATAAGTATAATGAAGTGATCCGGGAAATTGTGCAGGATGAAAGCCCTGGTATGCACGCCTACATGCCAAATGGCGGATATCTGTGGGTAAGGGAAATAATCTCGGCAAGAATGTCAACAGAGCAGGGAATGGAGGTAACTCAGGGCGATATGCTTATGACCTGTGGAGCGGCAGGTGGGCTTAACGTTGTGATGAAATCACTCCTTAATCCAGGGGATGAAGTAATCCTGCTGGCCCCATATTTTGTTGAATATAATTTTTATGTCGACAATCACGGTGGGGTAAGCAGGGTAGTTGCCACAGACTCTACGTTCAACCTGGATCTGGAAGCCATAGAAGATGCCATCACTGAAAAGACTAAAGCAATTATCATAAACTCACCTAATAACCCGACGGGACAGATCTACTCCGAGGAATCCCTCAATGCCCTTGGCCGATTGCTCAGCAAGAGTGCTTCAGAGTACAACTCCGCCATCTATATGATCTCGGATGAACCGTATAGAAAAATCATCTTTGATAATCACACTGTCCCGTCGATTTTCAAATCATACAGAAACAGCATCGTCGTTTCGTCCTATTCAAAAGACCTGTCTCTGCCGGGAGAGCGTATTGGATATCTTGCAGTACACCCCGACATTGAGGATAAAGTAAATCTTATCAACAGCATGACCCTGGCCAATAGAATACTCGGTTTTGTCAATGCTCCGGCTCTTATGCAGAGGGTGGTTGCTGAACTTCAGGACGTTTCTGTTGATAATAGTATTTACTCGAGAAGAAAGAAGTTATTCTGTTCCATCCTGCAGGAAGCTGGATTTACCTTCACACCACCAAAAGGTGCTTTTTATGTGTTTCCCAAAACACCTGTCGCCGATGATGTGAAATTTTGTGAGTTTCTTCAGGAAGAAAAAATTCTGGCTGTACCGGGAACAGGGTTTGGGGCACCAGGACATATCCGTCTGGCCTTCTGCGTCCCGGACACTGTTATCAGTCGTTCAGCAGAGGGCTTCAAAAAAGCGATAGATAAGGCTTTGACAGTTTAACACCCTCTT
>JAOZLO010000135.1:0-227 GCA_029934775.1 Desulfocapsaceae bacterium | reverse complement strand
CCTGACCGGATTTATCCTTAAAAGTGAGCTGGATAGGGACTTTATCAAGTTCCAGTCCTTCCCTATATTTGTTGGACAAATATCTCTGGTAGGAAAAATGTACTCCTTTGTAGCTATTTGTCATAACAACAAATCGTGGAGGCCTGGTACCAATTTGAGAAGTATAATAGAACTTCAGCCGTTTATTCCGGTAAATGGGCGGTGAATGTTTTTCCACCGCCTCACGG
>JAOZLO010000134.1 GCA_029934775.1 Desulfocapsaceae bacterium | reverse complement strand
CGATCTTTTCCCTTCTCTGTGCTCTCTGTGTCCTCTGTGGTGAGAATTCTACGCTTTTCTGTTGTTTTATATTACAGAAATCCAGGAGTAAGCGACTAAAATGGCCATACATTATCCAAAGTTCGCATCATCCAGCCTGGTTCCTGTTTATCACTGATGGCACCTTTTCCGGTATATGAGATTCGGGCATTAAGGATTTTGTCTGAACTCACTGTATTAGCAGCAGTGATATCTACGGGCCTGATGATACCGGTGAGATAAATAAGCTGAACTTCGTTGTTGACCATCACCTCTTTACCACCCCTGATTTTCAGTTGTCCGTTTGGATACCTGCCAACGACCTGGGTGGTCAGTGATGCAGTTAAATCCTCTTTTCTGGTTGTTGTGCCGTTACCGTCAAAACCATTGGCAAAATCAGCATTAACAAGATTGCTGAGATCAACCGGATTGTAACCATTCCAGATATCATCATTTTCCAGACCGAAAAAGTTGGGGATTGAGGCTGAAATGTTTGTCGTCCGGTCTGTCTTGGTCGAGGCTTCTTTTGAGGCACTGGCCGTCTCCGAAATGAGTACGGTAACAATGTCGCCGATATTTTGTGCTTTCCTGTCGGAAAATATAGAACTGTTTCTCCGGTTCCAGAGAGAACCAGGCTCACCTTTTTCCATAGATGAGGATTGAATTTCTTCAAGGGGCTCGGGTATTTTTGTGACCTGGGGTCTGGGTTTGGAGCATGAAGATAAAACGAAGACAGTGAGTATAAATAGAAGTAGGTTTCTCATGTTATAGAATGACCTCCACAAGACCTGCTGCCGCAACCCGGCAAAGGATGATTTTTTTGGAATTACTGTTCTGTACCCTGATCATCTGGTTGCGTATGCCATCACTGCGTGCAATTCCTATAGCAGAGAGATGCATCGTACCGGAGCGGATAACTATTTTGACCCTTTCACCTCGTCTGATAACCGGAAGGCTTACGACCATGGAATGCGAAATGGGGGTGCCTGCTTTAATGTTTCGCGTCAGTTTCTTTCCTGAAAAATCAGATAAACTCAGTCCTGGATCACGTAAATCGTTAAGGTTTTTTGTAGTAAGGGTGAGATTGACCGAACTGAGAACAGTCCCTTTTGGTAACTTCCTGGCGGCTACTACAACCGGTGCCAGAGCCTCAATCCTGCCTCTTACAGACATGTTTTTTGCCACACGATTATCTACTCTGAAAATAAGAGAAAATCTTGAGCTTCCAAGAATACCGGGATTGGATGGAATAACCTCATATGTCAGGTTACCTGCAGGTAATATAAAGGGGATTGGCTGGGCGCCTGAAATAAATCGTATTTCAGCATCCGGCAGATTTTCACTGCTTTTACGTAAAAATTCAGCAATAATTTCCAGAATTTTTTTTGATCCTATATAGATACCGCTCCTCTTCGTAAGTACAGTTTGAGAACCTTTCCAGATAATCGACCCGGGAAGTGAAAGAGTGGTAACCAGATGTTTTTTTATGGCAAGGGCGTTGAGGCTGACTGACTCTCCGGGAGGAGGGGACTGAGCAACTATCTGGCTGGCAAGTGCAACAGCCAATTCAGATTCATTATCAAACCTGGCTATATCTCCTAAAGTGACGATAGCTCCATCTACATTGCCTTTTTCCCTGAAGGTGATCTGCAGAGCTGTGCATGGAATTACCGAGCTAAAAAAAAGTACAATTATGAGCAGTGATTTAATTACCATAGCTAGACAAGGTTGTTGGTAGTCTGCATCATTTCGTCTGAAGTTTGAATCGTTTTCGAGTTGATCTCATAGGCCCTTTGAGTGGTGATCATATTCGCCATTTCTTCAACAATATTCACATTGGATCCCTCCAGGTATGTCTGAAGAAGTGTGCCAAATCCGTCATCGCCAGGAGTCCCTATAGTTGCTGTACCCGAGGCGGCAGTCTCTCCAAAGAGGTTTTTCCCCTGGGCCTTCAATCCGGCATTATTGGTAAAGCCGGCGAGTTCGAGATTACCAATTTCGGTGCTGTCCGTATCATCACCAATTATGGCACTGACAATCCCGGTTTCACTGATAGTGATCTCTCTGGCACCATCAGGAATTGTAATTGCGGGAATAATCGGATATCCATCAGATGTGGTCAGCCTGCCATTGCTGTCTCTTTTAAGTGCTCCTGCACGAGTATAGGATGTGTCACCATTTGGTATCTCAACCTGAAGAAAGCCATCACCCTCAATGGCAATATCAAGTTCATTTTCTGTCAGAATAAGATCACCCTGGCTGAATACTTTGGTGACTGCAGCAGGTTTTACACCAAGCCCGATAAGAATTCCGGTGGGAGATTCAGTATCGGCTGAGGTTTGACTGCCGGGAACCTTCATTGTCTGGTAGAGCAGGTCTTGAAAATCAGCTTTACTCTTTTTAAACCCTGTAGTGCTGACGTTGGCGAGATTATTCGCAATAACGTCAATGTTCAGTTGCTGGGCGTGCATTCCGGTGGTGCCGGTCCAAAGTGATCTTATCATGGTTGTCCTTTAACCTACAGTTCCTAGTTCCTGCTGCTGTTCAGTCAATGTTGAATAACTTTTCAATACCTTGTGGTATGTTTCAAATATCCGGTGGCTGTCGATCATTTTTGCCATTTCTGCTGCCATGTTGACATTTGAGAGTTCAAGATTGCCTTGGATTACCCTGTAGTTTTCTCCCTCAGCTTCTGCCCCCCCAGCTTCCAGAGAAAATGTGGTATCTGACTCCCGTTTGAGTTTTTGTTTGTCATTTATGTCTACGATGGCAATTTTAGCAACTTCTTCGCGGCTACCCTCTCTGCCGAGGATGTAAATGGTCCCGTCATCACCAACTGCTACTTTACTAGTATCTGTATCAGGAATGTTGATCTCTGCACCTGCATCATCGAGGACCGGCAGGCCGTTACTGGTGGTGAGTAGTCCATCCTGGTCAATGGCAAAGTCTCCCCGTCGTGTATAATTCACGCCGTTAACCCCCTGCACTTTGAAAAATCCGTTGCCATGGATGGCAAGATCATGGGGATCCAGCGTCTCTCGCATTGCTCCGGGAGAAAAATCAGTGAAATTATTTCGAATCCTGTTGTAGTTAATTCCTTTTCCCTCATAGGTCTGCTGACTACCCTTGAGAATAGATTCAAAACTGACCATGGATTTTTTATATCCCGTCGTACTTATATTGGCCAGGTTGGCACTGATATTTGCAATGGATTGTTCCCGCGAAACCGCCCCTGCAAGGGCACTGTATTTTCCTGAGACCATATCGAGACTTTTGAAAGTTGGTGTTAGTGAACTTTGAATTATCAGTTATCAGTGTGCAGTTGTCAGTAACTGAAAACTGATAACTTTAACCCTTAGAATATATCGGATGTTTAGTGGTGTTTCTTAACTATAATCTCCTGGTATCCTGTTCAATTCTCATCGAGCCTGTCCAAGTTTAGACAGGGTGACAAGCTGTTCAGCTTCATGGGATGAAATCGCCAGAATGGAGGCAATTTCATTGCTGTCCATTTTCTTTTTGATAAGGGAATGGACAAAGCTGTATTTTTCAGGAATCGAGTTGGTTGCGGCTGATGCCTGGGCTGAAAGGCGGGATTTCTGGAGCTGAGTAGTCAGTTCAGCAACACTGAGAGTAGCTTTAAATTGTTTTGTTTTATTATGTTTATCATGGAGGTCCTTGAGTTCTTCTCTGATTTTGTTGCAGAAGCCGTTTGCCTCTGTCAGTTTAAAGAAAAACAGATCTTTCTGTTTCTTGAGGATCATAGCCTTAATGAAAGTGGCAACGAAAAACAGCAGGAGGAGGCCAGTTATAAAAGTGGTTGGAGTGATAGGTTTCATTTTTCCCTCAGTAGAGTGTTGAGTCCATTTTAGTTCGGAGTTTGATGAGTGCCTGGCTATGCAGCTGGGACACTCTTCCTTCAGAAAGTTCCAGGATTTCAGCAATCTCTTTCTGTGCCAGTTCTTCATAATAATAAAGAGAGATGACGAGACGTTCTTTTTTTGAAAGCTGACCCAGTATGTCTCCAATCCGTTTGGTGAGTTCTAAGTCTTCTATCCTTTTACCGGGTATGTTGTCCGCTCTCTGGTTAGCAAGAGTCTCCAGAAAGGATCTTCCTTCACTTGAGTGATCGAGAGTTTCATTGAGGCTTACACAGCCGAGATGGCTGACCTGGCCAAGCATGGTACGATATTCATCCAGGGATATTTGCATTTCTGCCGCTACTTCAGCGTCATCAGGGTCTCTTCCCAGCTTCAACTCAAGGCTTGCAAGAGTTTTTCCTATCCTGTTCTGTTTGTCTCGAAGGGAACGGGAAAACCAGTCAAGTTTACGCATCTCATCCAGTATTGCGCCGCGAATTCTGTATTCGGCAAAAGTTTTAAAAAGGATGTTTTTAGTGGGATCAAATTTGTTTGAAGCGTCGAGCAACCCAACCATTCCTGCACTTTTCATATCGTCTTTATCCATAAAAGACGGAACCTGGGTAACCATTCGTCCAACAAGTATATCAACCAGATAAAGATTATCTTTGATGAGCCGCGATATATCATCTCCGGGAGGAGGTTGATTGTAAATCATTGAGTTAGCCTCTATTGCCTATATTGAGCAATTTATTCCAGAAGAACTGAATATTTCCTTTGGGAGATGGTTGTGCAGGTTCAGAACATATTCGACTGGCGAGCTGACTGAAGGCTTTAGTGACTTTTGATCCCGGCAGCAATTCGCTTATCACCTTCTGTTTTCGTATGGACTCTACCATTTGACGGTCTTCGGGGATAGATCCAAGGTAGTCAATGGATATATCCAGATACCTGTTAGAGACCATCGTTAATTTTTTAAAGACATCAAGGGCGTCATCTTCAGTACGGATCTGGTTGACAAGCAGGTTGAATTTTTTTTCATGGAATTGAATCGAGAGGAGTTTCATAAGGGCATATGCATCTGTAATTGCAGTAGGTTCCGGTGTGGTGACTATGAGGATCTCCTGTGCTGCTGTATTGAAATAAGTGACATTTTCCGATATGCCGGCCTCTGTATCAATCAGGACATAATCAAAATGGGTATTCATGGAGTCGAGGCCTTCGAGAAGGCGTCTTTTCTGCCGGCTCTCAAGCCGGGTATAATTCTGGATACCTGAACCGGCCGGGAGTATTTTAATCCCCAGAGGACCTTCAATTAAAATATTGTGGAGTTCTTCTTCTCCTGAAAAAAAATGGTTCAAATTATATGCAGGTGTCAGGCCGAAGACCACATCAATATTTGCAAGTCCCAGATCCGCATCCAGTATAAGGACGCGTTTACCCAGGTAAGCAAGGGCATAGGCGAGGTTTGAAACTACAGCTGTCTTACCGACGCCTCCCTTGCCACTGGTAATAGAATAAACGTTGGTGACACGGTTGATATCTTCAGGGCTGGCAGAGACTGGCTGGTGTGGAGAGTTTAATCCTCTCAACGTCTGGGCCTGATCTGCAGTACTGTGGGATGAATTAGTCATGCAATGGTCCTTCATGTTGTGACATGATCAGCTCTGCGACTCTGTTGTTTGAAATTTCAACTAAATCTTCTGGAACTCGCTGCCCGTTCGTCACAAAGGAGAGAGGATTACTGTTTTGAATCTGGATGTTTACCAGCACACCCAGGTTGGCACATTCGTCGATTTTGGTGAAAATCGTATGTGTAATTCCGACAGTGTTAAATCGTTCTATGGTGTTAAAAAGTTCACTTTCTCTGGTCGTTGCTGAGAGAACGAGATGCTTGTCAATATTGAGTTCAGGACTCAGAAATGTTGAGAGTTCCCTGATACAGAGCTCGTCTTTCGGGCTTCTTCCCGCTGTATCTATAAGGATCAGATCTTTATCCCTGTGTTTTTCAATTGCCTGTTTCAGTTGATCGGGAGTGATAACCACATCGACGGGAAGGTGCATGATCTCACCATACACTTTGAGTTGTTCAACAGCGGCTATACGATACGTGTCAATGGTTATAAGGGCAACTGACGGGGAATGTCCGGTCAAAAAGGATGCTGCAATTTTAGCAAGTGTTGTTGTTTTTCCTACTCCGGTAGGGCCGACCAGGGCAATGCGATGCTGATTGTCCGATGGGAGGAGAACGGGAGGGGCAGCACGAAGAAAACTTTGTATGACTGTAATTATGGTTGAGGTGACAAACTCAGGATTATCGAGCTCCTGGGTGCTGAGTTTGTCAAACAACAATGAGGATATTTTTCTTGAACAATAACCATTAATGCCCCGGTCTCTCAACATGGAAATGATCTTTTTTTCTTGAGAATCTGTTCGGTCTCCGGAAGAGGTGAAGAGGTCTTTTTCCTTCTGTCGTGCTGATGCTACGGAGATTCGTGAAATCTCTCCCGACAGATCTTTCACCATTTTTTTAAGTTCATGGACGTCATCTACTAATAAATTTTTCGAGGCTGTGGTCTCAGGCGACGGGCTGAAAGAAAAATCTGTATGAATACTCTTCTGATCAGGAAGATGCTGCTGAAGTAGATGGTCAAGTGGCTGGTCGACTACATGGTTAAATCCAGGTGTCTGTTTCACGCTTTCAAGTCGGAATGTTTCAGGTGTGACAGTATAGTCTTTATCAGTCTCCATACCACTGTCTATTGCTGCGGTAATCTCCAGTGTAGGTTTCCCAAGTATCCCAAGTTTACCGTTTCGCACTGTTCTGGTTGATATTATAAGCGCATCCGGTCCAAGCTCTTTTTTTATCATTTTGAGTCCTGAGGCCATGTCTATCGATTCAAAAACCTTAACTTGCATTCAATTTCACCGTACCAAGGGATCTGACTTTGAGGTTTGGAGATATCTCGTTATGAGAAATAATTGTAAGTGCCGGATAATATCGCTCAGTTAAACTTCTGACATGTGGCCTGATCTGGGGTGCGACCAGTAAAGTCGGACGGCTGCCACCGTCAAAAAGTGATACCACCTCGCCAACGGAGTCGAGAATTTTCTGAGCAATTGCTGGATCAATTGCAAGGTAGCTCCCGGTCTCTTTGTGTTGAACTGCATTCTGGATTGCATCTTCAACCGGTTTGGCAAGAGTGATAATGGGGATTATGCCGTCAGTTGCGAGCTCAGTGCTGATGGTTCTGGAGAGCGCATGACGGACATATTCTGTGAGAATATCGGTGTCTTGGGTAACACCGGCCCAGTCGGCAACGGTTTCAAGAATTGTTCTGAGATCACGGATGGACACTGCCTCTTTCAGCAAATTCTGCAGGATACGCATAATTGTACCCAAAGAGACAGTTGCGGGTACAAGATCTTCAACAAGTTTAGGATAATTTTTAGCAAGATTATCGAGCAGTCCCTGAACTTCCTGTCTCCCTATCAGCTCAAAACTGTGTTGTTTTATAATTTCACTGATATGGGTGA
>JAOZLO010000133.1 GCA_029934775.1 Desulfocapsaceae bacterium | reverse complement strand
GTTAAAAGTGTGCAGTTACAAGTACGGAGGTTAGCGAAGTTCAGATGCTTTCACCATGAGTAGCTACCATTAAATTATATTCTACCACTCTTTTAAGTCCTCTCTCCAGGGGATAAATACAAAGATGAAAAATTCCCATACAAATTCGAGGCCCAGATCAAGGGCTCAGACCAGGTCAAATACGTTTCTCTATACTGTCTGTATAGCGACAATCATTTTTGTGACCATTTTCTATTTTTATACTAAAGAAGAATCTGTAAATGCGTATTCAAACGGTCAAGAAAGTATAGCCACCATAGCTGAAAATCCTATAGTGGAGGAAGATCTCATTTCAAAAGAACCAACCGATCTTAATCTCCAACCTCAGGTTACAAATGTAATTACAGATTCTTCCACAGCAGTAGCCATAATTGTGGAAACAGATTCTTCTTTATCGATCAATCCGTCTGCTGAAAATTCGATGACTGCACACCTCCTTGAGGAAGTCAACAGCTACAGTGAGGAAACTGGAGAAAATACAGCAAATCACTTTATCCAGCATTTAAATGACTTCTATGACCATCTTGATCAACAGACCTACATGAAAGACTTTAATTTATACAGGTCGAGCAAAGTCCACTTTTCCAATCTTTTACAAAACCTGCTTGACGCCCCGCCAGTGGTAACAAATGAAACCAACGACCTTTTTACTATCCTCAAGAATACCGCTCATTTTTTTCGAATTTTAGGAAAAGAAAATATCATTATTCTCAAAGGAATTCTTGACCGGGAGAAAGCATCATTTGAAGATATCCTCAAAACTTTCTACACCCTTACAGATTATCCTGAAACCCTGAAAAAAGAGTATGGAATGACCTTGTCACAGGATGCACTTTACGACTATGCTGGTTTTTTTCTCAATACCATGGGTGGGCGCCTTTATCTTTTCAGGCGCGATTCTGCTTCAAGAATGACAGTAAGTTTCTATGCAATTCAGATAATTGATAAAGCTATCAAAGATGGAAATAACAGACATGGAATTGACTTACTTCCTGCTATTGATTTCCTCATTAATGAAATGGAAAACACTGGGAAACAGCTCTTGTTGAAGGAAGAATACCTTGACACCCTTTACGATCAAAAAGAAAGCTATAATTAGCATCTGCTCCGCAATAGAGCACTTTCAAAGCACAATTCACTGACACACCCCACAAAGGGGCATAAGCTAACTCGTCATGGCCGGTATAAGGGGAGGATTCAGACATGATCAATGATTTTTTCAACAAAGAACTTTTCTCCTATCTTCAGTCATCGCCTACTCCCTTTCATGCTGTCGAAAATATAGAAAAATATTTACTGCGTCATAACTTCTCCCTTTTGCGGGAAAGTGAAAGATGGCAACTTGAACGGGGACAATCTTATGTTGTTTCAAGGGAAAATGGTGCTGTGATTGCTTTTTCTCTAGGAAAGAATGATTCCTCCGAACAAGGATTTCGGATTCTGGCTGCCCACACCGACAGCCCCTGCCTTCAGATTAAACCCATTGCAGATATTGAGGGAAACTCTTTTTTAAAACTTGGTGTGGAAGTGTATGGAGGATGCCTTCTCAACTCATGGTTTGACAGGGATCTTTCCCTGGCAGGTAGAGTATGTTGTGAGACAGGAAATTCAAAGCTTGACATTCTCCTTATAAATTTTGAACGTCCCATGCTGACCATACCCAGCGTGGCCATTCACCTTGATCGTGAAGCAAATAAAAACAAGACTATCCACCAGCAGTATCATTTACCTCCGATCATTGCTCAAAAAATTAGTGGACAGCTTCCAAGTTTTGATTCAATTCTAAAAAAACAACTGGAGTCCCTCTATCCCGAAAAAAAAATAGGTGCCATCTTTTCGTTTGATATGTTCTGTTATGACTCACAGCAACCTGCTTACCTGGGGCATAACAAGGAAATTATAAGTGGAAGCAGACTCGATAATCTTCTGAGCTGTTTTGTCGGTATGACTGGTTTAGCTGCAGCAGGCAATAGCCACAATAATTTACTGATTTGCAGCAACCATGAAGAAAATGGCTCAGTTTCCTCCACCGGGGCCTCCAGTTCATTTATTGATTCAGTCCTGGAACGAATAATTCCTGATCCGGTTACAAGACGTATAACACTGCATAATTCTTTCCTCGTATCAATGGATAACGCTCATGCCACCCACCCGAACTTCAAAGATAGATCCGATCCTGCCCATAAAATTTATCTCAACAAGGGACCTGTTATAAAAACCAATGCAAACCAGCGTTATGCGACGAGCAGTATAAGCTCCGCCAGATATAAACAACTCTGCATAGCGGCCAATGTAACATCTCAGGAATTTGTGATGCGCAGTGATATGCCATGCGGAAGCACCGTCGGGCCAATCATTGCTGCACGTTTAGGAATCAAAACGGTTGATGTCGGGGCCCCTACCCTTGCAATGCATTCTATACGGGAACACACCGGAGCAGAAGATCCGCACCTTTTTTACAAAACCATCTGCCAGTTTTTAAAAACCGATTCTTTTCATTAAAACAAATAGAAATGTTTCAAAACAGGCCTGAAATACTATCTCTGTTCCTCAAGGCCAGTGTATTCCTTTATGCGTTTCTTTTTTTCACAGCAACCGGATGGTGCAATCTTGACATTTCAGTTCAAAAACACAAGAACAGCGGATTAACTGAAGAAGAAATCAGAAAGCTGGTCAGTTATGATCATTTGATACGCTATTTTTCCAATTTTGCTTATTTCGTTCCCAGGCACAAGGTCCATCCGGATTTCATACGTGCTCTTATTGTTGCAGAATCAGGTGTTAATCCAAAAGCTGTTTCTTCAAAGAAGGCACTTGGACTTGGGCAAATTCTTCTTTCAACAGGGCAGCAGGCTGGAAAAGAATTATTCCAGTCAAAAATAGAGTTCAAATATGCTTCAAAATCTCGACTTAAAAATCTCACAAGAACCGACCTCTTTGATCCGGCAATAAATATTTTACTTACCTGTTACCTCATATCTAAATATAATTATAAATTTAAAGGTAAACTGGACCTGGTTATTTCAGCATGGAACGCAGGAGAAAATACACCATCTCTCTCCTATGGCCGACATGCACCGTATCAAGAGACTGAAAACCTTATTGGCAAGGTGAATGGTTATTACACTTACCTGCTTAAAAATAAAGTTTTCCCGTAACTGCTCACAGGCCACCGCATCTTTCCGCGGTCACGCCGGCTTACGTATGACTTATACGCGGCACCGGCCTGCCTGCAAAAATCTACGGCACCCTACTTTTTTTTACTTTAGACCCTGGTACGCTGGAGCTGGAAGGTGTCAGGTTGCCGATAACGAATAGTGCGCTTACCAGGACCGCAGATTTGAACATTTGATTATTTACAAAAATGAATTTGAAAAGTATTGTATAGCCTTTAAGGCTCAGCAAATTTGACTATAATTAACAAAAAAAAATGATACGTAACCGCTCCTCAAACCATGTTTCAACACTCTATCGATTTTGTGCGCAAAGCATGTGCTACCCTGATCCTTTATGGCTCACTGAAAAATATTTTTCCAGCCTTTACAACTTGCTCGATACTTTAGGAGGGACAAGAGAGAAAGAACTTTTAATCTCAGCCTTAAACGACAGCAGTGACTACCTGGAGGATCTTCAAGTCGAATACACAAGGCTTTTCATTAACGGAGCGCCACACGTAGTTGCACCACCTTACGGATCGGTGTATCTGGAAAAATCACTGCAGGGAAAATACGCGGAAAAAATTCTATTGTACTACCACTCTTGCGGCTACAGCCTTTCTCAAAAAGCTGATTTTCCTGATAACTTGATTCACCAGCTGGAGTTTTTATCATTCCTGGCCGAGGACAAAAAACAGCAGGAAGAAGAGGATTTTCTCCTGCGTTTCTTTCAACCCTGGTATCCAATTTTTTCTAAACTGGTTAAAAAGAATTCCCACCATCCTTTTTACCATGTCATCATCACCATTATTGACTTTTTCACCAAGGAGGAAAAAGAATATGGCGTTTAATTTAACAAGGCGTAAATTTCTACAATCTGCCTCACTTGCGGCTGTAGCCTTACCACTTTCCAAGGCAATAGCTTCTGAGAGTGGCGTAACACGTTCCCCCTTTGAAGCTAAAGGTTCATCTGGTGACAAGACCGTTACAGGGGGTATTTGTGAGATGTGTTTTTGGAGATGTCAGCTTGTAGGAAAAACAAGAAATGATCGTCTTGTCAAACTTGAAGGCAATCCTAAATCAATTGATAATGGGACTTCTCTCTGTGCAAGGGGAAATGCTGGAATAAAACTTTTGTATGATCCCGACCGCCTGAAATACCCACTGAAAAACGTTGGAAAACGCGGTGCGCCTAAGTGGAAAAGAATTTCCTGGGATGAGGCGTTAGACGAATGTGGAAAAAAACTCAACATGATTAAGGATAAATATGGACCTCAGGGAATAAGTGTATTCCCTCACGGTTCAACTGCCAAATATCCTATGCATTTTTTTGAAAGAACTGTTGGAACCCCAAATATAAGTGAAGCTTCATTTTTTCAATGCCGCGGTATCCGGGATACTGCATATCTTGCAACTATTGGAATTCCCCCCGGGGAAAAAGTTGATATGCCTAATGCCAAGGTTATTTTTCTATTAGGAGGTCATTTCGGGGAAAATGTTCATGTATCCCATATCAAGAGTTATATGAAAGGTCTGCAGAACGGTGCCAAACTCATCGTTGTCGATCCACGCTACTCTGCATCGGCCGCAAAATCTGATATCTGGGTAAAAATCAAACCCGGTACAGACACTGCGTTTTTACTGTCTATCATGCAGTATCTCATAGAAAAAGGGAAATATGCTGTCGATTTTATTGATGAGTATGGCGATGGCTTTGAAGAGTTTGCTGAGGGTATTAAAGGATGGACACTCGATAAAGCGGCAAAAGAATGTGACATACCGGCAAAACAGATAAAAGAAGTTGCAGATATGCTCGCCGATAATGCACCTAACGTATCCATCCATCCAGGAAGACATGTATCCTGGTATGGAAACGACTTCCAGCGGCAACGATCTCTTGCCTGTCTCACAGGGATTCTAGGTGCCTTTTATGTTAAAGGCGGATGGGTTCCAGCAAAAGGACCAAAGGTTGGTAAAATCAGCTGGAAACACAAAGAGCACGAAGAAGAACATAATCTTAACGTTAACAGTGATGATGAATTATATCACCCATATACACCACCGGGTACACCAACAGAACTTATCCGTGATGCCGCCTTGACAGGAAAGCCATATCCGATCAAAGGGTGTGTTATCTGGGGGCAGAACCCGATCCAGACAATACCGGATCAAGAGAAAATGAAGCAGGTACTAAAACAGATGGATTTTGTTATGTGTGTTGATGTTATGCCAACTGATGTAACTATGTGGGCTGATATCCTTTTGCCCGAGGTTAGTTACCTGGAGCGGTATGACCTCATTAAAACTGGTACTCAGTGGGATTTTTCTGAAAAACATCAGCAGTATATCTCTGCCAGGATGCCAATTGTCCCTCCCCTGTTTGAGAGAAAAGATCAAGTCTATATCACCAACGAAATTGCCAGGCGTATGGGTTATCAAGAAGACATTCCTGTCAAAACTATCGAAGAACTTGTTGAAAAGAACCTTAAAGTTGCCGGTCTCTCAATTGAACAACTTAAAAAAGAAGACGGTATTCATATTCGTGAGGGAAAAGATCCATACACAATGCCTGAGGATTTTGAAATTATCTTCTACAATGAAGACATTGAGGATTCAGGATTTCCTGGTATACCGACTTACATACCTGTTGAGCAACCACCCGAGGGATTCGCAAGACTGCTTTATGGCAGGGTTCCAGTGCATACCTTTAATCGCAGTCAGAACAATGTCTGGCTCAATGCTGCAATGCCTACCAATCCAGTCTGGTTAAATGATGCCCTGGCCAAAAAGATGGGCCTTAAAGATGGCGACGAAGTTGGTTTTATCAATCAGGATGGCATTAAATCCCGTACAACAACCACAGTAAAAACAACTCCGGGCATCAGAAAGGACTGCGTCTATATGGGACACGGATATGGATCTGCCAATCCCCTTATGAGCGTTGGTGTCGGAGCAGGTGTAGATGATACAAGTCTTATTACCAAGATTACTATTGATCCTGAGACTGGTTGTAATGGTATGCGGAATAATTTTATTAAATTCACTAAAGATGGGAAAACCATCGATATCCCGACGGCTGTATAAGAAAGTTTTAGAACTTCAGGCCCCTTGTGGGGTGTTAAAATTTATTTTCTCTGTTTTTGCACTTTATAGTTTGGTGCGAAACTGAGCACTGACCTTGCTTCTGTTTATTAGGGTAAGGTTACTTCAGGAGGAGTAACATAATGCAATATGGAATGATTATAGACCTTGAACGTTGTGTAGGGTGTCACGCCTGTACAATCGCCTGCAAAGCAGAGTGGGAGGTTCCAGTAGAATTCGGACGTAACTGGGTATATCGGATTGGTCCGGCACTAGTGGGAGAAGAAATGGCCTCAACCTATTACCCTGGATTATGCAACCATTGCAGCGAACCGGTCTGTGTTGAGGAGTGCCCTGCAGATACGATAGAGATGACATTTACTGATGTTAAAACTGGCAAAACAGAAGTTTTAGAAGTTGCGGCAACATGGAAAGATCCCTTTGATGGAACTGTACAGATTGACAAAAGTCGTTGCATCGGCTGTGGAGCCTGTGTAGATGCCTGTCCGTATAATGCACGATATATAAACCCAAATCAAACAGATGATGTTTCTGAAGATGGAAAGGCCGATAAATGCACCTACTGTAAGCCAAGGATAGACTCAGGAATGGAACCCGCGTGTGTACAAACCTGTATTACTGGTGCCAGAATATTTGGAGATCTGGATGATCCTGGTTCTGAAGTATCTCAATATGTCAAAAAAGGAGCAAAAGGAATTGAACCTGAGGGAGGTGAACTTGGCCCTAATTCCAGATATTATGGAAAAAAGAAAGACATGGCACTTCTCTTTAATACCCACACCCCTGAACTTGCCGACATGCACCAGGTACGGCGTCGGGCAATGCTCGCGTCAATGGTCAAACCAGCGATAAAAACTATTAAAAACATTGGTTTACTTGGAGTTGCAGGTGCAATAATTGCAAAGCATTCTGCCGGACAGGATACGCAAGAGTAAAGTCTGCTAAAAAGCAATGAGTTATTTTTGCGCGAGCCCTTAGCATACGCGATAATCTCAGCCTGATTATCGCGTTTTTTTTAACACAGGGAAAACAGAGATATGAGTACAGATGATAAGAAAATTATTTATTCTATGATTAAAGTGAGTAAATACTATGATACTAAGCCAATATTAAAAGATAT
>JAOZLO010000132.1 GCA_029934775.1 Desulfocapsaceae bacterium | reverse complement strand
TTTTAGGCTAACAGCCTTCAGTCTGTCTTTTGCTGATGGAAAAACTTTGTTTTTCCGATACATGGACAGTATGGGCAAGATATTAAGACTTGTGGGACAACGACTGGCAATCGGTCGGCCTTTATCTTTTTATCTTGGCTTGCACGGTGCAAAAAAAAGAGGCCCGCATTCGCGAGTTACTGGATTTGATCGAACTTGAACCAAACGAATTTATCAGCCGTTTTCCCGATGAACTTTCAGGTGGACAAAAGCAACGTATCTGCATTGCACGGGCACTTGCTGCAGAACCGGAATTTATAATCTGCGACGAAGTCACATCAGCGCTTGACCAGCTGGTTGCCGAAGGAATATTGCGGTTGCTTGACAGCCTGCAGCAGGAATTATCACTGGCTTATATGTTCATCACCCATGATCTTGCCACGGTAAAAGCAATCGCTGATGAGGTGATCGTAATGCTACAGGGAAAAATCGCTGAGCAGGGTCCAAAAGATGCTATCTTCTCACCACCCCATATTGAATATACCGAACTGTTACTGTCATCCGTGCCTGAGATGGATCCCGACTGGCTTGACCGCACCCTCGAAGAACGGAAGGATTTATCCATAAAAAGCGGCGGTCTGTGATTGTCGTCAAATTCTCACTGCTCATTACAGACAGTCACAACTTCGGCTTTGCGCAAAATGATGTTACGCACAGTATCAATATAACCTTTTTTCTGCACAGCAACGATCGTTTCGTTGTCGAGGTTGAGATCAGTTTTGGTTGCGACAACCTTGCACTGTTCGATTTGTGCCAAATCAGCGCTGAGTTCCAGTGGCTCAATATGACGGGAAGCCAGCAGGCGAAGCAACTTTCGTTTGATGGCTGCCGTATTTTTCATCAGCCGTCGCCCGGTTTTGTCCAGTGAATCCTGCCTGTCCTGCATGTTGCTCTCCAGAACATCAAAGGCATCAGCTATTTCAAAAAGATCTAGCAGAAAGCCATGCTCCTGTATCCTGAAGGCTTCCTCTTGTTCTCTGGCGTGTTGTTTTAAAGAGATGATTTCACGTTGAAAGGCAATGAGTTTACCATGCAGCAATGCATGGAGATCAGTCTCTTTTATTGTATGCTGTCTGTTCATGTCTGAGAATCAAAAATCGTCAGTCGCTCCAGCTCTTTTGAGCCATCAGTCAATATTATTATGGGGTCTGTACTGTCATTTCCTTTCCCTGGTTTTATCAACGGCTCAATGTCAATATAATGAACGAAATCAAGAATTATCCTTGCTTCAGGATCCATAAGCTGCTTCCTCGCTTCAGCAATCTCCCAGGCAGAATATTTTTTTTCACGCAAAGCCATGGCCGCCGCCTGGACAATATCACGCGGCGTTGCACCATGGCTTATGGCAAGCACCTCATAAGGGTTCATTTCCATTCCTCTTTTTGAGCTATTTCATTTTCCAGCATAGCAACCACCGGGTGCAGCTGATCCACCCGGGCAGCATGCAGGAGAAGCTTTTTGAACACTATTAAATCAGCATCAGGTTGATCATCATACTGATTCCTGGTCTGCTCGCAAACCTGATCTATAAATTCAAAAAACAATTCACGTACGTCTGAAAATCGACTTTTTGCTGCGAGGTTGCTTGCCGCAGACAACTTAAACCGGACAAAAAGCTTGTCGAGTTCGGTCATTTCCATTTTACACCTGGCATCATTCAGTTGAAATATGGTGAATTCATCCCCCGGGCTAAGAGCAGCAGCTTTTTTAAGAGATTTGACCAGAACTCTGACATTCATCTTTTTTTTGTTAAAAAGCTCAACTGCATGCCTGGTCATAACCCGGCAGAGAGCGTTGTCGATTTCTCCAGATGGACAGCTTTTCTGCAAGGCAGATAGAATATTCACACAGACAGTGAGCCGCCTATCGTCCCAGTCTTCTTCAATGTCAAGCATGGCAAGCAATTGTTTTTTCAGTTTTCCAAACCGGTTTACCAGTGGTGCTGCAGTTGTAAGGCTTGTTTCAGCTTTTTTGAAATCTCTCTGCTGCAGGGCATGAAGTCCGCATGCGAACAGTACCATTTCAACGGAGTGGGACACAAACGGATCCTTAGTATCTTTTTCTAATTCATCAAGGGACTCGATGGCCCTGTCATGGTCGAATTTTTGCACCAGAAGTAAGGGCGCCGCCCCCGGGGAATAGACAGCACCAGCGTTCAGCAGGGTTATTCTGTCAGGGAAAGCTGCCTCGTTTTCCCTGATCAGTGAAAAAATGTCCTTGCTGATACCTGTCTGCAGAGCCAGAGCCGGAGTGAACAGCAGTGTGGGTCTGTCGATGGACCCTGCAGTACGAAGAGTATCCAGAATGGTTAACAGATTAAAAGACTCTTCCCATTGGTTTATCAGTTGTTTGCCAATGTCTGAATGATATCCAGCATATTTTTTCACCAGTTCCAAACCGGAATCAAAAAGCGATCTGCATACCTCCCCTGAGACGGGATTAAAAAGAGCGGAAAGCCAGAAATCAATAAATTTCTGAACTGTGTCTGCAGAAAGCTGTGAGCCTTCTGCCTTCAGTTGGATGTAAGCTGCTTTGGCATGGATGGCAAGAACAGTCAGGTTCAGAAGATCATCTTCATCGCTCATTTCTTCAATTTCTCTTATCCTTTTTTTCTGCCAGAGACTTGCCAGTCGAAGGGAACGACAACGACTGAGCATTTTCATGGCAGCAGGCGAATCTTCATAACCGGTAAGGGTCTGTATCTGTTGCCGAACCTCGGCCTCACGCCCGGGAGGATCTTTATCAAGGCGGGCTTCTGTTTCTTTCAGAAGGAGTGTGAGAACCGCCTCTTTTTGCTCTGTAAAATCTGAGTGCTCAGATTGGATTTGCTGCCAGAGATTCAGGCACTCAATGTGTTTTTGTTGCCGTGCCAGGGTAAAGCCATGATTATAAATGTCGACCGTTTCGGAATAATCCGCCCCAGCATAGGTTGCAGCAGCCTGTTGCCACCGTCCCGCCATAGTAAGACAACGGGCACGGTGACAGAGCAGGGAATTGTCTGGATGGATCGCATAAAGCCGGCCGAGATATTCCGCTGCGGCAGAGTAATCACCTGCCGCTTCAGCCTGATCTGCTGAGGCAATAAGATCTCTTCCACTGGCAGCAGTCTGCAGTTCGGCAATTGCATCAGCAAGATGTTTATCTCCGGTGAGATCAAAGGCCTGTTCAAAATATTGACTGGCCTGATCCGGATCTCCTTTTTTAAGCAGACGCCGTGCTTCTTTTACCAGCTTCCCGGCCCTGGTTGCCACCAGTTCCTGCCTGCAAATGGCCATATGCCTGGTTACTGTTTCTGATATCGGATTTATGATTCTTTCCAGTTTTCTATACTCTTTCAGGGCGGCCTGAAAGCTTTTTCTCTTAAACAGCGTTTCAGCTCGCTCAAGAATATCATTTGGTGATTGCTGTTTTCTGTTTGATTTTTTCTTTGCCATTTTTCGTTATCGTGTTTCCTGCAATTGGAAATTCATCGTAAAATAATCTTTATCATTTCAAAGGGAACAATCTTTGCGCCGGTATCAAAGAAGACCTGCCTGGGCGCACCAGGTGCTGTAAAACGGGTATAAATGGAATCCCGTGTTTCTCCCGGTTGTACAACATGTCGCCATAGCAGTATCCCCTTTTTCCGTTCTGTTTTTCTGCAGTACATGTCAGCGAGTATTACCGGGTCAGGATTGGAAATAATCTGCATCTCGCTTTTTTCCGTGATATTACTGATTATAAGATGGGGATTTTGTTCCATAATCAGGGGATAATATTTTCCATTTCCGTAAAAACGGTGGGCAATAGCCCAGAGTGTATCTGTTTTCCGGGGATAATAGAGGAAAGTATTATCAGGACAAGACGGAGCTGTCATTTTGCTCACAGCGGCAGGAGAGATAATGTCTGCCCGCTGTGATAAAACAGCCGCAAAGCGTTTATCCAGACCCTTTTCCAGATTCGTAATCATGGCCCCGGTACGTTCAATTTCGATAGCGTTGCCTTTTACCGCTTTCTCCAGCCGAAAGAAAGAATCCTTGTAATGTACTTCCAGCTTGTTGATATGCAAATGAGCAGTATCTACATCCTGTTGAAGTCCCTTATCATGGGTAGCCACAGATATGGTTTTATCCATTCCGGCAAGACGTCTGTCAAAGCGTCCCATAAAAAACGACACGGCTGCAATTGCCATAACTCCGCTGAAAACACAGGCAAACACGAAAATGCGGGCAAAACGATTCGTCGGGATATCAACAGCACAATCCTTTGTGGCTGGTGCACCACTTTCTGCGCGCAGCCTGTCCAGATCCTGAAAACAGGCCAAATCCGCATCGCACTGGGGGCAGCATTTGCAATCCGGCAGCAAGCCGCGACGATCACATACAGGGCAGGAAATCTCCTCCGTCATTATTTACGGAGATCCTTATGAATCTCCGTTCGGGTTCCGTCATGATCAGTAAACACTTTACGAACTTCGGGCATTGTTGTTTCCAACAGTTCGTTCACGGCAGCGTGATTATTACCTTTCATCATTAAACGAATGAGTTTATCAATGGTAGTCGAAATTTGTACCGATTTTGTCTTATCTGTTTTATGACATAATTCAGCGGCCTGGTTCATTTTCATCAACAGATTAACACCGTTAAGATCTTCATCATTAATTATATCGGATAACTTTTTTTGTGCCTTCATGGTCAGGTCATAGGAACCATCGTCATCAACACTCCGTAATTGTTCAATTCTCTTGTAAACACGTTTTTGCAGGATTGGGTCAATCAACATTCCAAAGGTGTTAAGCATAGATTCGGCATAGTATATTTTCGTACGCGGTGCCTCTCTACTATCTGCAATTTTAACGGCTTTATCAATTTTACTCTGAGCCTTTTTGTACAGAAGCTCATCAACTTCTTCCGTTTCCGGATCGACCACACCGTGAATACTGTGAATAATTGATCGCACTCGACGCAGCAGATCAATAATAACAAATTCGTCATAACCCTTTATGTTAGCATTATTAATGCTCTGTTCAAGAGAGAGAAAAAGTTTTTCATCCGCTTTTCCACGGGAGAGGGTTCCGGAAATACCAATATCAGGCTGATCTAGAAGAGTTGCCTTTACAGAGACAAGATTATTCTCATCTATGCTGAGAGTGATCTCCACCTGTGAAGGTTTATCCTCTTCTTCCGGCTCTTCCAGGTTGTCAATGCCGAGCCAGAGATCACCTATACTTTCCTCTTTATCGTTTACAACATTATAGAACTTCATATGAACCAGTTCCTGTTCTGCATCAACAAGCTGAAAAATCTCTGTATTTGAACAGGGTAAAGGTGTATTTTTTTCAACCAGCAGGAAACGCTGGTCATTTTCAAGTTTTATGTAGTAATCATGGGCTGCAGCATGGACAATACCGAAAAGTCCCTGATCTACTGTATGAGCGTCTATATCAAAACTGCAATGAGGGCATACTGCTTTTTCCCGGGAGACTTCCAGGCCGCATCCCGGACATTCCAGTTGATCACCAAGACGGTGACTGAGAATGGCTGCGCCTTCGGCAATTGCCAGCATAGGCCTGTCATGGAGCAGCACTTTCTCTTCGCCAAACTCATCCTGCAGGGCCTTGATCACTGCGGGTATACGGGAACTGCCACCCACCAGAAGGACACTATCTATGAGATCATTGGTAAAGCGCACACCATTTATGGTGTGCCGCACAAGCAGGATTATTGACGAAAGCATGGGGGCTATCATGGAATTAAACTGTTTCCTGCTCAGTTCCACTTCAATATCAAAGGCGTCACCATCCTTATCAAGCAGAACACCAAAAATCTCTATGAATGCTTCTGTTTTATCACTGAGTGCAATTTTACTTTTCTCTACAGTTGACTTCAGTTCAGCCAGAAACCGGTTTTTCCGTGAAATCTCCTGGTTGTCTATCAGGGCGTGTATATCATCAATTTCTTCTTCTTTCGCAGTTTCCTTAAGGACATGTTCAATAATGAGACTGTCAATGTCTTCACCACCCAGCCACATGTCACCACCCTTGCCCATTTCGATAATTTGGCCTCCACTGATGGTGAGAATGGAGAGATCCAGAGTTCCGCCGCCAAAATCAAAAACCAGAACAGTGCACCCTTCCTCTCCTGAGATATTATCCACCCCGAAGGATATGGCTGCTGCAGTTGGTTCCGGCAGCAAACGGCCCACCTTGAGACCGGCAAGGGCTGCCGCAATCCGGGTTCCATGTTTCTGCTTGTCGTTAAAATAAGCTGGTACTGTTATTACAGCCGAATCTACCTCGTCACCAAGAGCTGTCTCAGTATCCTTTTTGATTTTTTCAAGAATTTTGGAGGAAATCTCCTCGGGAGTGAACTCTTTACCGGCTGCAAGGATGGCAAGACTGTTTTTTGATCCCTGTGAATGGGGTTTAATCATATAGCGAAGACTGTTTCCCGCAATAAGCTCCTGCATTTCGCTGTCATCAAAATTCCTGCCTATCAGCCGTTTGACAGCTGTGATCGTGTTACCAGGCTCCTGCTGCAGCCATTCCAGTGCATCACGGCCAACGATAAACTCAGGCGTACGCAATACTCTTTTCCTGACGGTAACGCATGAGGGAGTGATCTGTTCACCCTCGCCATTTTTAAGCACTTCAGTGTTCACTTTTTTTATCGCTGCTACAGAGTTCGTGGTTCCGAGATCAATACCGATTGTTTTTTTCATGATGTGTTTTGCTGGTAATTGGTAGAAGGAAGATATTCCGGTTAGTATCCAAAAGATCAGAAACCTACTAAAAGAACAGAAAAGATTCAACCATTATGGACGCCACCGACAAGTCGGAAAACTTTTTATGGACAAAATAAACTCCAGTATGTTACTGTTTATGTAACATACTGGAATATAAAATGGATATTATTGCATTAAAAAAGAGCATATCTGCGAAATACTTTGACTATCAGTGTCTCAGTGGGGCTATTGTCGGGCAGGCTAACAAGCGTCGATTCATTGGTCAACTCATCAAAAAAGGGTATATTGTCAGAATCAAAAAAGGGCTTTATATCTGGGCTGAGGAGCTTGATTCTACAGGGTATTCAAAAAAAATACTCTCCAACCTGATCTATGGACCGTCTTATGTTTCTCTTGAGTATGCGCTCTCTTTTTACGGCCTTATTCCCGAACGGGTAGAGACTGTCACTGCCGTAACATTCAAGAAGAATAAAGTGTTCAAAACTCCTGTCGGTTATTTTGAATATTCCCACCTGAATAAAAGCGTTTACGCTGTAGGAGTGAATCTTTATGTTATAAACCATGCCGAAAGCTGTCTCATTGCCTGTCCTGAAAAAGCACTGCTTGATTATATTGCTCTTCGTTTAAAACGAATTGATCCTGATACCAGTCTGGT
>JAOZLO010000131.1 GCA_029934775.1 Desulfocapsaceae bacterium | reverse complement strand
AAAACAACAGATAAGCACCCTTATGAAACCAGGGCATAAACTCCGACTTCGAGAAACTTTAACCACAGAGAAGTGAAAAGATTGACTGACGGCTGTTATTCTAAAAACCTTCAGACTTGCCCGCAGGGCAGTCTGTTTTTCTCTGTATGCTCTGTGCTCTCTGTGGTGAGAGAAAGTGTCTTTTGGGTTGCGGGCAAAGCCCGCCCTGGTTACTAAACAAGACACAACGAGAGAAAAAAGACAAGGAATATTCTCTTTTTATCGTGTTTAATTACATTAATTAGCGTATGACCT
The DNA here is from genome assembly GCA_029934775.1 of Desulfocapsaceae bacterium. GTDB lineage: Bacteria > Desulfobacterota > Desulfobulbia > Desulfobulbales > Desulfocapsaceae > Desulfomarina. Next base: position 7,154 of record JAOZLO010000131.1, on the reverse strand, counting down.
TATTTTGAGTTTTTCTTCTTGATCGAGGCCGGGTTATATTGGATCAACGCAAAATGTCTGGTAAAATATGTTAGCAAAACAATGATCTTATATATAGTAAAGAGGATTTTATTGATGGTGCCGACCCTGTTCGGGGTGATGCTTGTTACTTTTGTCATCACCCAGTTTGTGCCCGGCGGCCCTGTTGAAAAATTGATATCAGAAATTGAGGGGTACGGCGAAGGGGCAGGGGAAGTGAGCAGTACCAGTTCCAGTTTTTACCGAGGTCATTCAGGTCTTGAGGGAGAGAAGCTGGAGGAGCTGAAAAAACTGTATGGTTTTGATAAATCACCAACGGAAAGATTTATCACCATGATAAAGCATTATCTGGTCTTTGATTTTGGTAACTCCTACTACTACCACAAGAGTGTCTTCGAACTTGTCGTTTCCAGAATGCCCGTCTCCATGTCTCTTGGTTTATGGAGTTTTCTTATTGTTTATGGAGTGTGTATCCCACTCGGTATAAAAAAGGCGGTTCATGATGGATCCCGTTTTGATTTTATCAGTTCAACGGTGATCCTGATCGGTTATGCAGTGCCCGGTTTTGTTCTCGGGGTAATTTTAATTGTTCTGTTTGGCGGAGGCAGCTTCTGGTCGATTTTTCCCCTTCGCGGCCTGGTCTCCGATAACTGGGCAGAGTTGAGTGTAATAGGTAAAATTCTTGATTATCTCTGGCATATGGTTCTGCCCATCACAGCCAGTTCCATAGGCAGTCTGGCCGTAATGACAATGCTGACCAAGAATTCTTTTCTGGAAGAGATCCGTAAACAGTACGTTATTACTGCAAGAGCTAAGGGATTATCTGAATCCCGGGTGCTTTATAAACATATTTTCAGAAATGCCATTATTCCAATTATTACCGGTTTTCCCGGGTATTTTATTGCTTCCTTTTTTACCGGCAGTCTGCTGATTGAGACAATTTTTTCCCTGGAGGGGATGGGACTGCTGGCTTACGAGTCGGTTTTGAATAGAGATTATCCCGTGGTTCTCGGGACGCTTTATTTTTTTACTCTGATAGGTCTTGTCGCCCGCCTGCTGTCTGACTTGAGCTATGTGGTCGTCGATCCTCGAATAAGCTTTGACGCTGTTGAGAGGTAAGATGAAGACCGGAAAACGACAGATGGAAGTGACAATCTCCCGCAGAAGGAGGAACTGGACGCGATTTAAAAGAAACAGGCGGGGGTATTACAGCCTGCTTATTTTCCTTACGCTCTTTATACTGAGTCTCTTTGCGGAGTTGATAAGCAATGATGTTCCCCTTGTTGTGAAGTTTGAAGGGGAGTACTTTTTTCCGGTATTCAAGTCATATTCGGAAACGACTTTTGGTGGCGACTTTGAGACAGAGGCGGATTATAAAGACCCTGTTTTTCGAGAGTTGCTACAGGGGGATGGCAACTATATGATCTTTCCTCCCATTCAACATGATTTTAATTCCATCAATTTTGAAATTGATGGACCGGTACCCTCAGCGCCAACAGGAACTAATCTTTTAGGCACCGATGACAGGGGAAGAGATGTCATGGCGAGGATTATTTATGGATTCAGGCTGAGTGTCCTCTTTGGTCTGACCTTGACTTTACTGGGTACGGTAACAGGGATTATTGCTGGCGCAATACAGGGTTTTCTGGGAGGTCGTGTTGATCTGGTGTTTCAGCGGTTTATCGAAATATGGGGAGCTATGCCCGAGTTGTATCTACTGATTATTTTTGCTTCCATTTTCCAACCCAGTGTGCTTCTGCTCCTCATATTGCTCTCCCTGTTCAGCTGGATGGGGTTGTCTGATTATGTGAGAGCCGAGTTTCTCAGAGGACGTAATATGGAGTACGTTAAGGCGGCCAAAGCACTCGGTGTAGGTAAAATAACGATAATGTGGCGTCATTTGCTGCCAAACAGTATGACACCTGTTATTACTTTTCTGCCTTTTCGTGTTTCCGCCGCAATTCTTGCTCTGACCAGTCTTGATTTTTTAGGCCTTGGTGTACCTCCTTCTACTCCAAGCCTGGGTGAGCTTCTGGCCCAGGGCAAGGCCAATATAGATGCCTGGTGGCTTTCATTGTCGTCATTTTCAATACTCGTCATAACTCTGGCTCTCCTGATTTTTATTGGTGAGGCTTTAAGAGATACGTATGATCCAAGAAAAAAATGATCTATTGCCGGAGAACTTGATTTATTGATTTGAAGTTTCCCAGTTATCAATTTTCAGTTTACAGTACAGAAACTCACACTTTGAGACGTAACAGATTGAATATAATTATAAATAATATTAGAGCGACTGGTGAAGAAAGAACTGTACTGGCCATGGTATTTTCATTGTATTTGCTGTTTCAGGCGAAAAATCGATATTAATTATTCTATCCCTACGCGTTTTTACTGATTCTGAACACTGGAAACTTCAGTATTGACTTATAGCAATCCCGGTATATTTTAGTACCGTATTCCTGAAAGTCTGTCAAAAATGACAAGAAACTTTATGAAAAGTAATCCAATTGGGAATCTGCGTAATACCGGACTGTACATATTAACCGACCTGGGGAAGATGACACTGTTTCTCCTGAAAGAGTTGCGGAGAGTACTTCAGATAATTAATATTGAGACAGGAAAATGAGAAATATACTATATGTTTTTATGCTGTTATTTGTTTTCTCCTCTGTTCAGGCAGATGCTGCTGAGAATGGTCCGACAGATGCCCTGAGGCCCGTGCTTAATGGGTTAATGGAGATACTTGCTGACGAGAGCCTCAAAGGCGAAAAACATCTCGTGCAACGACGTACTGAAATCATGACGACAATAGAGATTGGTTTTAATTTCAGGGAGATGTCAAAGCGAGTTCTCGGGAAAGCGTGGCGAACTATCGATGAGCAGCAGAAAGACTACTTTACGGAGCAAATGACTAAGCTCCTGGAAAATGTCTATGTTGGTAAACTTGAACGGTATTCCGACCAGTCTGTTGAATTTGTTGCTGAGAAGATTAAGGGCAACAGGGCCCAGGTCACAACTTTTCTTGTGGATCAGGGGATTAAGTTACCGGTTCATTACATAATGAAGGAAGCAGGGGATCGATGGATGGTGTATGACATAAACATTGAGGGTGTCAGCCTGGTCAGGAATTATCAGCAGCAATTTAAATCAATCTTGAGAAAAGAAAAATTTGAAGGATTGATAAAGGTGCTGGAAAAGAAAAACAAGTCGTTTTAATTGCAGAGAATTTGATTTGAGTTATGGCTGAACTCCTCTTTCCTCGTTTTTAAAGGTCAGATGTAGAGCATTAAAAACACAGATTTTGGTGCTGATTGTATTTTTTTCTGGCGATTATTCTCTAAATTGATTATTTTTTCTTTTTTTTGTTTATGATCCTGAGTTCTCCCTTTGCTGCTCCGGAGAAACTGAAAGAATTATTGAAATTATGTTCAAAATGGTATGTTTCATACCTGATAAACTCGTAAAAACCTGAAATTTTAGATGGCTAAGTAAAAAACTTGCAACAACGAAGCAGGTGGAGAGTTTTTACGACGCCATCATACCTGATTGGAGAATAAAATGGCTTTACCTAAAAGACGACATTCAAGGTCGCGTACTAGAAAAAGAAGATCCCATGATGCTTTGGCAGCACCCGGACTGTCGGTTTGTGGAGAATGTGGAGAACCAAAAGAACCACATAGGTTGTGTGGCGGTTGTGGTAAATATAAAGGAAGAACGGTATTCAGCCTTGACGCCGACATAGAATAGGAGAGTGATGTGCAGATAGCCCTGGATGCCATGGCAGGAGATCATGGATCGGAAGAATTGATCGCCGGGGCATTGCTCGCCACAAAACAGGCCGATTTAAAGGTGTGCCTGGTTGGTGATGAAACGCTCCTGAATAAGCATCTTGATAAGCTCGCTGTAAGTTCTGATTCAGCTCATCTTATTACAATAGTTCATGCATCTCAGGTTATCGGGATGGATGAACATCCTGTTGATGCGATCCGAAAGAAAAAGGACTCATCTGTCATGGTGGCTTTTGACCTTGTTCGACAGGGTAGGGCTGATGCTGTAGTGAGTGCCGGTAATTCTGGTGCGACAATGGCTGCAGGGGTTCGCAGATTAGGTCGCCTTAACGGAATTTTGCGTCCCGGTATAGCTTCCGCTTTTCCGACTCAGAAGAAACCGGTAATCCTGATGGATATAGGTGCCAATGTAGATTGTCGACCTCAGCATCTGTTTCAGTTTGCGGTTATGGCTTCAGCGTATTCACGTATTCTTGATATCTCTGACCCGAGAGTTGGATTGTTAAGTATAGGGGAGGAGACCGGTAAGGGAAACAGTCTTGTGAAAGAGGTGTATCCGTTGTTGAAGAACAGTGCACTGAATTTTATAGGAAATGTGGAAGGGAAGGATGTTTTTCAGGGTGACGTGGATGTTATTGTATGTGATGGTTTTGTTGGAAATATCTGTTTGAAGATCAGTGAAGGTCTGGCTGAGGCAGCAATGCAGATGCTGAAAGATGAAATTGTAAAATCACTTCCTGCTAAATTGGGATATTTGCTGGCACGCTCTGCATTTAAGGCATTCAAAAAACGTGTCGACTATGCGGAATATGGTGGTGCTTCTCTTCTTGGCATTGATGGAACAGGTCTTATCTGTCATGGTAATTCGAGCTCTCATGCAATTAAAAATGCCATTGTCGGTGCTTCTAAAATGGTAAAACTGGACATTAATCGAGATATTTTGCAAAGTTTGAATAGAGAAAAAGATGCTGCACAGGTGGAGGTTCAGCCCCGGAAAGCGGGGCGAGTACTTTAGTCATATGGTTATGTCTATAATTTTAAATAAATTTTTTTTGTTTCTTGTTTCTGATACCCCCCAGGGGGATACTGAACTGAGTTACAGGGTTTTGGGAGAAGGGTACTGATGGGAACTGTTGTATTAGGTACAGGATCCTGTTTACCTGAAAGGATTCTCACCAATGTAGAACTTGAGTCAATTGTTGATACAAGTGACGAGTGGATACAGAGCAGGACAGGAATTGCAGCCAGGCGCATTGGAGGGAAAGGTGAAAAAACCTACCAGCTCGCTGCAAAGGCTGCCGAGAGGGCACTTGAAGCTGCAGGAGTTATGGCCGATGAGATTGACCTCGTTATTGTGGCAACGCTCACTTCCCATATGCTGATGCCGTCAACGGCCTGTTTTGTACAGGACGAAATTGGTGCAAAGAATGCTTTTGCCTATGATCTCAATGCTGCCTGCTCAGGTTTTTTGTTTGGTTTTGACGCTGCGGATAAATACATCCAGGCCGATCACTCAAAAAAAATTCTGGTCATTGGAGTAGAGACATTATCTTCCCGGCTGAACTGGAAAGACAGGAATACATGCATCCTTTTTGGTGATGGCGCCGGAGCAGTTGTCGTTGGTTATTCTGAATCAGAGAGGGGCCTGCTCAAGTCTGATTTTGGTTCTGATGGCAGCCTCTGGGAGCTTTTATGCATGTATGGTCCCCAAAGCCTGAATCCGGATCTTGAAATTGAGAACCATCCCGGCAGCCATGTTCTGATGGGAGGGCGTGAAGTCTTTAAGCATGCCGTAAGAGCAATGGAAGATGCTGTTCATGGAGTACTGGATAAGGAGGGTATCGGCCTCGATTCAGTCGACCTTGTTATTCCGCACCAGGCAAATATCAGGATCCTGAACAAGCTGGTAGAACGCCTGAGTATACCACAGGAAAAATTGTTCATAAATGTATCCAAGTATGGAAACACATCTGCTGCTTCGATTCCTATTGCTCTTGATGAGGCGAATAATAAAGGATTGATTTCAGTTGGTGACACTGTTTTGTTCTGTGCTTTCGGGGGTGGATTTACCTGGGGCGCAGTCCTGATTAAGTGGTAAACAGGAGATTGTAAGATGGACTATTTCTTAACTGAAGAACAACAGATGATTGTCGATGTAGCACGGCAGATCACTGATGAAAGAATTATACCCCAACGTGCGGAACTTGATGAAAAACATGAGTTCCCCCGGAATATTTTAAATGAAATGGCTCAGGCCGATCTTTTTGCCGTTCTTATTCCTGAGGAATATGGTGGTTTTGGTGGAGGTTGTTTTGATATTGTGTTGATACTTGAACAACTCAGTCGTGGCTGCGTCGGTATCGGAACTGCTTTTGCAGCAAATTTTCTCGGTGCATATCCCATTATGCTTGCCGGCTCAGAGGAAATGAAACAGAAATATTTGCCGGATATAGCTGTTGGAAAAAGGTTTGCGGCTTTCGGCTTGACAGAGGCCAATGCGGGTTCTGATGCATCCGGCATTCAGACCACGGCGGTACTGGATGGAGATGAGTGGGTAATAAACGGGACGAAACAGTGGATTACCAATGGTGGTGAGGCTGAGATATATACTATTGTGACCATAACTGATCGAAGTAGAGGTCCGCGCGGCGCTTCATTATTTGTTATTGAAGAGGGGGATCCTGGTTTTAGCTGTGGACCGAAAGAAAAGAAAATGGGTATCAGGGCCTCGTCAACCACGGAGCTGATTTTTAAGGATTGCAGGATTCCCAAGGATAGATTGATAGGACGTCAGGGTACCGGTTTTATCACAGTTATGAAAACTCTTGACCTCTCAAGACCGGGAATTGCAGCACTGGGTATCGGTTTAGCTCAGGGTGCTCTTGATGAAGCCGCACCGTACGCTAAACAAAGAAAACAGTTTGATAAGCCCATTATCGCCTTCCAGGCGGTCCAGCATCTTCTGGCTGATATTGCCATCGGTATAGAATCTGGCCGGGCGCTGGTCTATGCAGCAGCAAAACACATACAGGCACATCCTAAAGATATGTCGAAAGCTTCTTCCATGTGTAAAGTATATGCGACGGATGTGGCAATGAAAGCGACAACTGATGCGGTGCAGGTTATGGGAGGGTATGGCTATATGTGTGAATACCCTGTAGAAAAAATGATGAGGGATGCAAAAATCCTTCAGATTTATGAAGGTACCAATCAGATCCAGAGAAATGTGATAGGCCAGGAATTGAACAAGGAATACGCAAAATAAAAATATGAATATAATTGTATGTATTAAGCAGGTTCCTGATGCCAAAGATGTTCGTCTTGATCCTGAGACGAATACGTTGGCCA